>NZ_JAOARZ010000045.1:0-4617 GCF_025210255.1 Donghicola sp.
AACTCGTCCTGATCTCAGAGGCGTTTTCGATCTCTGGAACAGTGGATCGAATCTGAACATTCGTGATCAAATGGGCGATCCGTGAAAGCGGTTCTTCGGCATAATGAACACCGGTCAAGATCTGTTCCACCCGTTTGCGAACTGTGCGTATATCTCGTCTTGCTGTCGTTCGGATGATGAGCATTTTTGAGAGGGTTTTTGTCAGCCCTGTATGTTTGGGCGCCACTTGCGCAAGCCGCATCCAGAAAGCCGTCGCGCGGTGATCGGGGCGCAGGTGGTTTCTCATTGAGCCTTCCGCCAACTGACAGAACAGGTGGTGGCGGTCCCGAAGTGGCAACTGTGCGATGGATTTGTGCTCTGTGCCAAAGGTGAAACAGGCCGTGCTTAGCAGAGCGGGCAGGGTGGATTTTTCCGGCAGTGAATACCCCGCAACATGCAATCGAAGCAGATCTTCGATCAGCCGCTCAAGCTGCTGTACGTCATGCGCGACGCGCACGGTGCGTTTGCGGAGGTCGCACCCGCACCAGACGCAAATATGCTGCGGCAAGAGCTGGTCTTGCCTTGAGGGGGCAATGCCGCCGCTACAGTGTGGGCATCTGTCCCGTAATCGGCGGCCATGATGCAAACACGATACCCGTGTTGCCAAAGTCCAGCCGCGCCGGAAATAGGGCGCTTGATCTTCCATCAGACAGGTCGGACAGTATTGGAGGCGAGTGATCCTCGGCGCGGAAGTGGGGATCTTTTGAGGTTTGATTTTCAATCGCAGCCGCAATCGGGTCAATGGATCAGGGCCAAGTGCGAGGCCAGAGATTTCTGCGGCAGGCACCTCTGCCCGATCGACAAGACTATCAAGGACGTGTTTGGGAAGGGCGCGGTCAAGTCGCTCCGACCAATCCGCGCCACTCAATCCCAGAACGCGCCCGAAATATCGCGGCGGCACACCATTGGCCAAGGCGAGCCGGTGCAGCCAGCTTGACAGAAGCTCTCCCGGAGCCGGCGTGACGCCCACGGGCCAGCCGCGCCCAGCCTCGCTGGCGTACCGGCATGACGGCGTTACGGAGATATTGGATGAATGCTGCGTCACGTCATCTCTTGGCGCAGAGCAGCGTTGCGACGTTTCGACAGTGGCAAATAGCCAAGAGACGCGACGCGCGCTTCGGTGATGTGGTCCTGGCCGTTTTGGATCGTGGCGATTGCGGCCTGGCTGACGATGTCAACAACTTCCCCGATCAAGCCTTCCGACAGATCATGTATCGTTTTCGCCAGCGTTGGATGCGACAGCCCGGAGGCTCGGGCCAAAGGCATGCTGGCCTCTAAGCTGTCGAGGAGCGCGGCGAAGTCTTCATCATAGCCCCATCTCGGAATGGGGATCGTGTCAAACCGCGATCCCATTTCTTCTGTATCGTGAATGGCATCATAGACCGCGATCTCGCCGATCAGCACGGGAGAAATGTCATGAACCCGGGCAATGCGGCGCAGGAACGAAAAAATAGCTTTGACGTCTTGCCTCCTCCCGCGAAGCGCGCTGTGAAACTCGTCGAAGATGAGCAGGCGGGGTTTCAGGCTATCGAGCAGATGATCCACTTGTTCGCTTGCCCGGGACAAGCTGCGCCAACCCGATGCTTGAGGGGCCCGCAATCCTGAAAGAATACTGGCGTAGAAGTGCGACAAGCCCGCACCCTCCCGGGTCTGGATCACCCAGACCTTTTGCTGACGCGATTGTCGCAAATGCTCAATGGCAAAGCGTTCGGCAATCATCGTCTTTCCGTTGTGATAAGGGCCTGCCAGCAACAGGCCCCGCGGGCGTAAGGAGGATGGCCGATCCAGCAAAAGGCGCATGGCGTCATGGGCTTTGCCAGCGACAGGGTGGCTGATCCAGCGGGGCTTTCGAATGTAGGCAATTCGGGTTGCATAATCGGCATTTAGAAGAGCGGCGGCGGAGGGGAGAAGGTGATCCATCATGTCACCAATCTTCCACCGAAAAGACCCGCTTGGGGCGGTTCGGATTTGGCCCTTCGCGGGCGGGTGCGGGGGACGGGGAGAGGCTCTGATAGGGCTTGGGAACTTCAGTGGCATGTTTGCTGCGCGTCAAATCCCGTAGGCGCCGCTTTTTTGATGCTGACGCTTCCACCGTCGCGGCAATTTCTCGCCGGATGACTGTTTTGTCCTCAATTGGGCGCTGCCCGCTTGTCCGCATCCGGCTCCGCTCGGCCTTATGCTGCCACAGTGTGATTGGCTCAGATACACCATCCCGCCGCCCGACCGGACGCCAGGCTCCGGTTTCGGGGTCCTTTAGGTAGATGTGGCTCACGTCTCGTGGATCATAGCGGATATCAAGAGCATCCAACCGATCACGCCTTGCGATCAGTGGACCGAGCCAGGGGTCGAAATAGTCGATGGCGAAAAGGCTTATGCCTTGAGGCGAAATCCTGCGTGACTTGTTGGGTAAGAAATTGAGCAGGACATCTATGGGAGTGTCAGCGGGGGCGATCGCCTCCCGGCGTTTGTGTACCCATTCATCGGCCGGCACCGTTAGCTTACGAGCGTTCTGGCTGAGATTGTGGTCAATAATCGCAAGCGTGATACAGCGTTCGAGATCTGCAAAGCTGAGCCGCGCCCGCTCTCCGGAGGGATAGTCATCCCGGTCCACGATCGAGCGCCCGGTCTTGCCCGGCAATGACCGCAGCACCGTGTTCACCTTACCGAGCAACCGTTCGACAACACCGCCACGATGGACGGTTCCCTTGTTTCGAGTTTCAATGGCGATGCCATACTCAGCACATCCCCGGGCAAAACTCGCACTTCTGAATTCCATGGCAGAATCCACAACAATCTTCCTTGGACGGCCATACATTGGCCATGCATGGTCTATATCGCGCTCGGCCATCCAGTCCTCTTTCTCGCACATTGTCTGTGCCAGACAAAGCGCGACCGACAGGCGCGAGGGATGCTCAAGGGTGAGACAGAACCCGATGATTGCGCTTGTTGCGACATCTGCTGCGATCGTGAGATACGGCCGGCCGACAAAGAGGCCCTGGCCGTCGATGACGTCCACGAACTGGATATCGGCAGGAGTATGGTCGATCTGGACCACATCGAGGGCGTGTTTGGCCCGGATATAGCCAGGTCGTGCTTTCAAGCGGCGGAGCTTTGACCCGTCGGTATGACGCTTCCGGGCAATCTCCTCGGGGGTAAACAGATGAGGGATACGCTTGGCAACGGTGACATAGGCTGGCGGATCAAGTTTTTCGCTGGCGCAACGCGCGCGGATTTCCTCAACGATAGGCGAAAGGTCCGGCTGCTCTGGCCGAAGCCACATATCCCGCAGCGTTTCGGCAATGATCTCCTCGACGGCGGGGCTGATCCTTGCTCGCCTGGCACCGTTTGTCTTTGGCAGAAGAGATGACACCCGGCGCTCGGCGCGGTATCGGCTCAAGTGGTTGTAGACCTGACGTGTCGAAAGGCGCAATTCGGAGGCTGCGCGCGCGACCGCGTTCCACATCGGTTCTTGCCCATCTAAAATGCGATCCAGCTCTCGGGCAATACGTGTGGCTTTGGACCAGGCCTCATCAGAAGGTTCTCGTGTGCCAGACGTCATAGCTCGACCGTCTCAGAGGGATTCAACACCATGTCCCGCCTCTTTCTCTCGCTTATTGAAATGCGAGCTAAAAATTGAAATTGAAACATAAAAAACAGCCCCGATTCACGCTCCACCCTGCTGAATTCGTTTAAAAACTTTCTAATGAAACGACAAACTAAATGCGACAGAGGATCTCTGGTTTCTGCCGGGACCATTCGAAGAAGAACCAGATGATTTGCCTCCCGGGCCGCGTGCAGAACCGCCGGACACTGCCGTCATCGAAGACTGGGCCAAGGCAGAAGGCGTTCACGCTGCGCGACTGGCAAGAGTGGCTGGACGCCTAGGTGCTCTGGATGACAGGCTGCTGCGTGGCCCGGAAGGCTGGCGGCATCGCCTCGCTCTTATCGAGGCAGCGGACCTTAGCTGGTGCGCGGGGGATCGGGTGAGTTCTGATCGTCTGTCGCTTTGGATATCGATGCGGCTGTCAGGTGCACAGGATGACCCAAATGCGCTGGCAAGAGTTGGATGGGCTGTTCGGCGCCTGACAGGCGGTCCCGGACCGAAGGCTGACTTGGCCGCCTTTCTGGATCGCCGCGATCCGGAGAACATTGAGGGCAGCGCTGAGCGTTTCGAAGATCGCGCGCGCGGATGGTTGGACGTAATGGCCGCAGCAGCCGAGCTCCACCCAATCACGCGGGCTTGCATGGGCTTTCATCTCTGGAACCTGGCCGGCCTCGGACAGCACGATGACCAGATGGAAGCCGCCGTCACCGCGTCCCGGATCGCGGCCAGCGATGGAAGCGGCGCCATCTTCGCACCGCTCGCCATGGGCGGGGCAGGGGGGCTGCGTGTTTCGGGCTTGCCGCCCGAACGTTTGGCCCGCTGGCTGGATGGGATGAACAGCGCAATTCTAACGGCGATGCGCCATCTAGATGGTACCCAAACATGGAGTGTTCGGGCGGAAGGAGCCATGTCTCAGCTTTCGGGCAGAACTCCGGCCGCTCTTCGGTCTGTGTTGACAGAGTGGCCTTTGGTGT
>NZ_JAOARZ010000046.1:0-3716 GCF_025210255.1 Donghicola sp.
CAAGCATGGCAACGCCGAGCGCTGCGGCGGTCAGTTTCTGGAAAATCATTGGGGCAACATCCTCCCTACCCACGTGGTGCTGGCTCCGCTATCTGGAGCGGGCTTGCTTTTAGAGCTCGTTATTCGAACAAACATCGAATAACGCATAAACTTAGAGGCAGGCAGACACGGAGTCAATTGGGGTCTGATGCCGGAGAGTGCAGAATCCTACGCTAAGCGGTGAGAACCCGTTTCCCATAATCGCGCAGATTGCCGTTCGGGTCGACATATCGGTAGAGTGTGACTGGTTTGACCCCCAATTCCTTACAAAGTTCTGAAACCGATGTGTCGCGGCTGGCCATAGCTGCCTGAGCCATGCGGACCTGCGCTTTTGTCAGCGCAAACTTCCTGCCACCTTTCCGGCCACGGGCGCGGGCGGCTTGTAACCCCGCCATTGTGCGTTCGCGTATCAACTCGCTTTCAAATTCGGCGAGAGCGGCAAAGATGCCGAAAGAAAGCCGGCCTGCCGCAGTTGTTGTGTCAATCTGCGCCCCTTGCCCGGTTAGAACCTTGAGGCCGACGCCACGCTCGGACAGCATGCTGACGGTTTTGACAAGGTGGTGGAGGCTGCGCCCCAAGCGGTCGAGCTTCCACACGACCAGCACATCCCCCTCACGCAATGCCTTGAGGCAGGCCTCCAGACCGGATCGGTCATCCTTCTTGCCCGACGCCAGATCTGAGTAAATCTGTTCTTCTTCCACGCTCGCTGTGATCAAGGCATCCCGCTGCAGGTCTAGGGACTGGCTTCCGTCGGCTTTTGAGACCCGTGCATAGCCGATCAGCATGTTTCACAAACGTTCGTTTGAGGTGTTCTGGAACGCAGTATGCTTTCAGCCATCAAAACAATTCCTTATTCAGTATCTTAATCATCAATAAACAAACCATTATAAGAAAGCAAAAGATACATGGCGCATCGTACCGTCCTGACCGAGCGGCAGCGCTCAGCACTTTTTGACCTTCCGACTGATCGAACCGTGATGCTGCGTCATTACACTTTGGCGGACGACGACTTGGAAATCATCCGCGCCCGTCGCCGCCCACACAATCGTTTCGGCTTTGCTCTCCAGCTTTGTGCGTTGCGCTATCCCGGTCGCTTGCTAACCCCGGGTGAGGTCATTCCACTGGAAGTCACGCGTTTTCTGGCGGCGCAACTTGGGCTGAATGCGGACGATCTGGCGGGATATGCAAGCCGCGAAGAAACGCGCCATGAACACTTGGCTGCCCTGCGGGATCTTTATGACTACAAGATGTTCACCGGTCGAGGGTCGCGCGACCTGAAGGTCTGGATTGAGAACGAGGCCGAAACCGCCCGATCGAATGAGGATTTGGCGCGGCGGTTCGTTGAGCAATGCCGGACGACCCAGACCATACTACCGGGGATCACGGTTATCGAACGCCTTTGCGCGGATGCACTCGTTGCTGCCGAGCGACGGATCGACGCTCGGATTGCCGACCGGCTGGATGATGAGATGTGCAGTCGACTTGACGCCTTGCTGACGGAAACGGCGGACGGTTCTGTCAGCCGCTTTGTCTGGCTACGCCAGTTTGAGGTGGGCCAGAACTCGGCCGACATGAACCGGCTGCTCGACCGGTTGAAATTCTTGCAGGCCATGGCCGTGGACAGAAGCATCCTGTCGGGTGTGCCACCCCACCGTATCGCGCGCCTCCGAAGGCAAGGGGAACGATATTTCGCAGGAGATCTGCGGGATATTTCAGGCGACCGCCGCCTTGCCATCCTCGCAGTTTGCGCTTTGGAATGGCGCAGTGCCATTGCCGATGCAGTGGTCGAAACCCATGATCGGATTGTGGGGAAGACGTGGCGTGAGGCGAAACGCGTATGCGATGCTCGGGCAGATGACGCCAAGGCTGCTTTGAAAGACACCTTGCAGGGCTTATCAAATTTTGGATCAGCTCTGCTGGAAGCACATGAAGATCAGGCCTCCCTGATGGAGGCCGTCCAAAACGCCGGAGGCTGGTCATCGCTGAGGGGGCTTGTTTCCACCGCCGCCCAACTGACTGACACATTGGCGGCTGATCCACTGGCACATGTTGTTCACGGGTATCATCGCTTCCGACGCTATGCGCCGCGCATGCTCCGGGCGCTCGATATTCAGGCAGCCCCGGTGGCCGAGCCGTTGCTTGCCGCCGCCGACATCGTCGCGGGTACGGAAACGACAACTACCCGGCCACTGACCTTTCTGCGCCGGGCTTCGAAATGGCATCGACACTTGAATCACGACGATGGGAACCGGCTTTGGGAGGTGGCGGTCCTGTGCCACCTACGCGACGCATTCCGTGCCGGCGACATCTGGCTCGCACATTCCCGCCGGTATGGTGATCTCAAGGAAGCGCTGGTTTCGACGGAAGTTGCCAGGGCCACGCCAAAACTGGCCATGCCGTTTGAACCGGATCTCTGGCTCGCGGATCGAAAATCTCGCCTAGCAGATGGCTTGGAACGACTGGCCCGCGCCGCCAGGGCGGGTGCCATTCCGGGAGGTTCTATCGAAGATGGCGTGCTCAAGATCGACCGTCTGACGGCCGCTGTCCCCGAAGAGGCAGATGCCATGGTGCTCGATCTCTACAACCGCCTGCCGGAGATCAGGATCACAGACCTCCTGCTCGAAGTGGATGACGAGATCGGCTTTACCGAGGCCTTCACCCATCTGCGCACCGGCGTTCCATGCAAAGACAGGGTCGGCATGTTGAACGTGCTGCTGGCTGAGGGGCTGAACCTTGGTCTCAGCAAAATGGCTGGGGCCACGAACACCCATGATTATTTCCAGCTCTCGCGCTTGTCGCGCTGGCATGTGGAAAGCGATGCGATGGCACGCGCCTTGGCCATGGTGATCGAAGGTCAATCTGCCTTGCCGATGGCCCAGTTTTGGGGCGCAGGGCAGACCGCTTCGAGCGACGGGCAATTCTTCCCGACCACTCGCCATGGCGAGGCGATGAACCTGATCAACGCCAAATACGGCCATGAACCCGGTCTAAAAGCCTATACCCATGTCTCCGACCAGTACGGCCCTTTCGCCACCCAGACCATCCCGGCCACGGTGAACGAGGCTCCTTACATCCTGGACGGCCTGTTGATGACAGACGCAGGTCAGAACATCCGCGAACAGTATGCCGACACGGGCGGCTTCACCGATCACGTCTTCGCCGTCACCGCCCTTCTGGGCTTTCAGTTCATCCCCCGCATCCGGGATCTACCTTCCAAGCGCCTTTACCTCTTCGATCCAGCATCCTGCCCAAAAGAACTGAAGGGCCTGATCGGCGGCAAGGTCAGGGAACCCGTCATCAACTCAAACTGGCCAAATATACTGCGCAGCGCGGCCACGATGGTGGCGGGCGCAATGGCCCCAAGCCAACTTTTGCGGAAATTTGCATCCTACCCCCGACAGCATGAACTTGCGGTCGCATTGCGCGAAATCGGCCGGATCGAACGGACGCTGTTCATCCTCGATTGGCTGCTGGATGCCGACATGCAGCGCCGTGCCCAAATCGGCCTGAATAAGGGCGAAGCGCATCATGCGCTGAAAAACGCCCTGCGCATTGGTCGCCAAGGTGAAATCCGTGATCGAACAGCCCAAGGCCAGCACTTCCGAATGGCCGGGCTGAACCTGCTCGCCGCTATCATCATTTACTGGAACACCAAGCACCTTGGCCAAGCTGTCACG
>NZ_JAOARZ010000004.1:0-43280 GCF_025210255.1 Donghicola sp.
GCAACTGAGTCTTCGCCATCATTTTCCATCGATATCTGCCGCACAAGCCTGTGAACCCTGTCTCAGGTTTAAGGGCAAAAATATCGGAATTAAAGGCAAAATCTCATATTTAAGGGCAAAACACAGTCGTTGAATTCATTGCATTTCTCATCTCACAATTAAGGGCTACGCGACAACACAGGACGAAAAAAACGAACGGGAACTGTATCGACTGGCGCGGAACCGGAATGGTGCCGGCGTCATGTTAGCAAGCCTGCTGCTGATTGATGGTGATATCTGTGATTACGCAGCACGTCTGTGGATCGACGACACCCAGCCGATCGACAGCGATGCTGTCATAGCCGTTGGTGCACGGCTTCGTGTTCTGAATGGGCTGAGCGGGTTTTCCGGAGAAGCCTTCGAGCGGCAAGCGCTTGCCTTCGGACCTTCACTGAATCTTCTGCTGGCCCGGCTGAAAATCGGTGTCGTGGGCTGTGGCGGCACGGGTAGTGCGGTTGCGATGCTGTTGGCCCGGCTCGGCGTCGGCCAGATTGCCCTTTTCGACGAAGACATTGTTGAAGTGAGCAATCTGAACCGCTTGCATGGAGCTCGACGGGACGATGCCGATGGCATGCGGCTTAAGGTCGAAGTCGTCGCGCGAGAACTGGCGGGTCTTGGTCTTGGTGTCCGCCCGGTTGTGATCCCGCACTGGGCGGATGCAGATGAGGCACGCGATGCCTTGCTCTCCTGCGACATCATCTTTGGGTGCACTGATGATCACGCAGGCCGACTGTTTCTAAGTAGGTTCGCATATTTTTACCTGCGCCCGGTCATTGATCTGGGACTCGCACTCACACCGCGTGGTGAAGACGGTCAAGTTGGGAACATGATTGGCCGGGCGACGGTCTTGCGCCCTGGCACACCTTGCCTGCTGTGCCGCGGTATCGCACACCCACATCGGGCGGCGGCGGAAGAACTGCGTCGTGCCGCGCCGGCGGAGTATGAGCGTCAGAAACGTGAAGCTTATGTGCGCGGCGGCGGCAATCCAGCACCAGCGGTCGTCACGTTCACGACGGAAACAGCGACTATGGCCGTCAACGAGCTGCTGCAGGGTTTGACCGGTTATCGAGGCGATGGCGGCTGGGCGGCGCAGCGCATTCGGCGTTTTGATCTCGGGATTGATCGATTGCAGGGGGCAAAGCAAAATCCCGGGTGCATCCTGTGTGTCGATCAGGGTTACTGGGGCCGGGGTGATGTCGACCCTTTCATGGATAGGGTGGGTTGAGAAGATGTTTGGTAACATTGCACGACGCTTTCTGACCTGGTGCCGGTTTATCCCCCGCGTCGACCTAGTCGGCCGGGTGCAGGCCACGCATCCCGAGACCACTGCCCTAACGGCAGATGCATTGGTTGTCGTCCGAGACGGCAGCATCGAAAAATGGGCTTGCTTCCAGTGCCCGGGCGGCTGCGGCCAGAAGATCCAGCTGTCGCTGAGTAGAAGTCGGCGCCCGCGTTGGTCGGTGCGGCTTGACTGGCTCGGTCGGCCGACTGTGGAGCCATCGATCCGGCAAACTAACCAGTGCCATTGCCACTTTTGGGTTCGTCAAGGGCAGGTACAATGGTGCGCGGACAGTCCGAAAATTAAGTCGCACCCAAATCGAAGCCGAGAGATGGAAGCGGCCATAAAAGCAAGATAGAATTGCTGGTGGTCAGAGCAAAAGCCGCTGGATGGCTCATCTCGCACACGTTGTTCAACTTTAGGCTTGCTGGGAACACACTACCTGATCTGGAACACCCATTACACCGGCATCCACCAGCTGCTCCCGATCGGGAAGATCGCGCAGGCTCTCCAACCCGAACGCGACAAGGAACTGCTCGGTCGTCACAAATGTATAAGGCGCCCCACGCCGAGGCGACCTTGGCCCGGTCCCGATCAGGCCACGGGCATGCAGCCGCCCGATCAGGTCGCGGCTGATCTCCTTGCCGAAGATGTCTTTGAGCCCGTCGCGCGTAATCGGCTGATGGTAGGCGATGGCCGCCAGCACCGCGACGTCGAATTCACTCAAGTCCAGCAGTTGGTCGCCGACATCTGCCGCCGCGCGGATCGCGGGGGCGTAGGTGGCGCGCGTGCGGAACATCCAGCCGCCAGCGACCTGGGCGATCTCGAAGGCCCGCCCCTCCAGATCGGCGGCGAGGTCCTCAACCAGCAGGTCGACCGACGCCCCCTGCCCCACCACGCGCGCCAGATCGTCGCGCGGTACCGGCGAAGCTGAGGCAAAGAGCACCGCCTCGATCCGGCGCATCCATTCCCGCCAGCGCAGCTCAGGCGGCAAGTCGGGCAACTCGCGATCAAGTTGGGCTGCGGGGCGATCCTTGGCCATCCCTACACCCCATAAAGCCGGAAGGTGTCGCGACCGGTCAGTTCACGGATCGCGCCAAGATCGACCAGCCGGTCGCAGAGCCGCCGCGCGGCGCGATCCGGCAAGGGCAAAGATGAAGGCGCCACGGCATCGTGGGTCAGGAACATCTCAACCGCTTTTCCCGCCCCCTTGGCGCGCAGCTTTGGCGCGACTGTGTTCAAGTGTGCCGCGCGCCGGGACAGGTCGACCGCCACACTTACGACTTCCATAGCCGAAGCCGTCACCGCGCGATAACAGGCCATGCGCAAATCGTCCCTGCGCTTGCGTAAATCGGCGCGTTTCAAACCGATCACCATGAGAGGCAGCAGCGTCTCCCAGCCAAGCGCCTGTGCCAAAGCGGCATCGGCGAGGATCAGTGCTGACGTCTCCGCGCGCGACCTGTCCGTCAAAACAGTTTCCAACACCCTGGCGGCTCGGGCCACCGGCGCGCCCTGCCCTGCATCCAGCCAGTCCGCGATTTGTCCTGTACCCAACCCGCCTATGGCCCGAGACAGTACCCTGATCGACACCGGCCGCTCCACCGCACGCCGCCACGACAGGTATGTTTCCCCTGCTGGCCCCGGAAGGTCTCCGGGGCGCAAAAGGTGTACAGCGTCGCGCAACTCCGCTGCCCGCTCCGGGCGGCCAGAGAACGCGACACAAACCTCCGCTGCGCGCAGTGCCAAGCGGTCCCGCAACAAGGCGTGGGGCACCTCCGTGTGTCCCAACACAAGATGCAGGTGGTTCAGCGTCGCGCCCAACAAAAACGCAACATCTTCAAGGGTTTCAGCACGCGTGGAGGTGACCCAGGCAGGCATCCGGGGTAACGTGTCGAGGTCGCTGATGTGATCTAGCCGGGCAAAAGTCATGCCCGAAGCCTACATCACGACGGCGCTTTTTGCCAGAAAATAGCACATAAACCGCCTCTCTTTGCCGATGCTATTTATGTCCAATAAGTTTGCCTTATCGGACATAATTGGGATAGGCTCCAAAACATGGATGTCAGCTCATGTTTCACCAGTGGACTCGCCCGAAATCGGCTCTCTGGCCGAGTTCGTTCGTATTTCATTGCTGGACAAGGCTTTAGGTCCATCGTTGGACTCCCGACGCCGAGCCAAATCGGTTCAATGTGGTCCAAGTTCACGACGGTATTTGTGAGACTGGACAGGCCGGAATTCGTGAGACTGGCGTCGTTTGGAGGCTCTTTAGCAACCTGGCGCTCTCTCGTCGCGCTGAGTGCGCTAATACCGGGCAGAGATGCGTCGTTTCAACGAGAGAGGCCACGATTGAGGAATCAGAACCCCCGCTCCTTGAGTGATCTTCTTGACAGCGCAAGCGGTCCACCTACATTGTAAGACAACTGAACTCGAGGTCCAAAACAGCTTCATGGCCACAACATCTTTCACCACCCGCATCGACACCGATCTCAAAGCACAGCTCGATCGTATCGCGCGCTTCGAAGATCGCTCATCTTCCTATATGGCCAATCAGGCGATCAGGGCCTTTGTCGAAGAACGCCTGGCGACGCGTGATCTCGTTGAGACCGGGCTTGCCCTTGTCGAACGGAATGCACCCTCTCTGGCTCCGGATGCGGTCCACGATTGGCTGAAGGCTGATGACGACGCCCCCTTCCCCGACGCGTGAGTCCACGCATGGACCTTCGATATCTCGAAACCTCTGAGCCGGGCTTGCGCTGGTTCAGAGCCTATTACCGCCAAAACCCGCAGCTCAACCTGGCCAAAGCCATTGATGCCTTGATCCAGGCAGAGCACATGCTCAAGGAATTTCCTTTTTCGGGGCCGTCCTTCGAGGATTTTGACTTGGTGCGCGAATTCAAGATCAAGGGGACCGCGTTTTCGCTGCTCTACACAGTCGCTCGAGACACCGTCTGGGTCATTGATTTGCGGGATCAACGTGGACAACGCAGTGCAGAAGCTATCCGATTGCACGCCCAGGAACTCCAGGCCCAATACGGAATTGGGGAGGGTAGCACGTGACACGACGCCTACCAGCCCAGGGTCCCGCCATACCGCACGAGACACCGGCAGAGGTTTCGGACAGTGCCATCGCCCTGCCATCTCATGTGGCCGGATCCGGCACTCTCGATCGCCTTGTCGACACTGCCCGCGACTATGCCAAGGCCTCAACGGCCGAGAACACCAATAAGGCCTACGCGGCCGACTGGAAGCACTTCGCGCGGTGGTGCCGCCTGAAAGGCACCGATCCCCTACCCCCGTCACCGGAGATGATCGGTCTTTACCTGACCGACCTGGCCGCGCCATCAGGCTCCTCCCCTGCTCTTTCGGTCTCGACCATTGACCGTCGCCTCTCCGGTCTCGTCTGGAACTACGCGCAGCGCGGATTCGCGCTCGACCGCAAGGACCGGCACATCGCCACCGTGCTGGCCGGGATCAAGCGCAAGCATAGCCGCCCGCCGGTGCAGAAGGAAGCAATCTTGCCGGAAGACATCCTCGCCATGGTGGCCACCTTGGGTTTCGATCTGCGCGGGCTACGTGACAGGGCCATCCTGCTTCTGGGATATGCTGGCGGGTTACGTCGGTCCGAAATCGTTAGCCTGGATGTCGGGAAAGACGACACAATCGACTCTGGCGGTTGGACCGAGATCCTCGACGACGGCGCCGTGCTGACGCTGAACGCCAAGACCGGATGGCGTGAGGTGGAGATCGGTCGCGGATCCTCGGACCAGACCTGCCCAGTCCATGCGCTCGAACAATGGCTGCATTTAGCGAAGATCGACTTCGGGCCAGTGTTCGTGCGCACCTCCCGCGATGGCAAGAAAGCCCTGGAAGCTCGTCTGTCGGACAAACACGTCGCGCGCCTCATCAAAGCCACCGTCCTGAAATCCGGCATCCGCGCCGAGCTGCCCGAGAATGACCGCCTCGCTCTCTTCTCGGGCCATTCCTTGCGCGCCGGGCTCGCCAGCTCGGCAGAAGTTGACGAACGCTACGTCCAGAAGCAGCTCGGGCACGTCTCGGCCGAGATGACCCGCCGCTATCAGCGCCGCCGGGATCGGTTTCGGGTGAACCTGACGAAAGCCGCGGGTCTCTGATCCGCACTTCCATCACGCTGCCTGTCCGCTGAGCCTGCCGTAGAAACTGCGCTCGAGATGCAACTCCCCTGCCCCGGCTTTCTGGACAATGCCCCGCAGGTACCCGCCCGGAGAGGCCACTTCGCCGGCGCAATGCTTGTCGAAAGTCAAAACCAACGCTGCGGTTGCGATTTGAGGCCCAAGCCGGTCCTGAGCGAGGTTCCAGGCATGTTCGGAAACGCCGATCATCGGCCTCAACTGCCCTGCAACCCGGTGCAGATCGCCCCAATCCTTCATATATCCGCCTATATTGCGCGCCCAGGAGGCAAATTCCGGACAAGCCTGCATGACTGTCGGCAAATCGAGTGCTACACCGCGTTTCTTGCGCGTTTCCGCAACCCAATCCTCCAACTCCCTATCCAGCTGCTCTTCGGGTGGCGCATTGGGCACCACGCCCGCCGCTTGCTCAGTTTCTGAGCGATTACAGGTTACAGGATTAAGTTGGGTTGTAATTAGTATATGAGGTTCAGAATTGACCTCCCTGGGGTTCATTTCTTGAGTCTTTTCACTGACTTGTTCATTGGTTTCCGGCGTGTTTTCCACAACTTCATCTGCACGAACTGCCTTGAGATATGCCGCTTCGACGCGCTCCTGAAGCTCCCTGAACCATGCCAGGAGTCGCTCAAGCGTCTCAGAGGCCGTGTTCCGGCGCGGAAGACGGTCCAGGAGGTCCTCGAACAGCCCTGAAAGATGATCCCAGGGGCCTCTCAGCGCCGCGTGAGACGCCGCTTCGATCCGGGCGCGGATCATCCGACGCGCGACCGTAATCTGACGCTTCAGGCGCTGACAGAGCTCACGCTCGGCCTGCAGCTCGGCCTGCAGGTGCTCGAATTCCTCGACACGGGCCGACAGCGGCGACAGATCGAAGCCATAGGCCTCAATGATGCGCCCGTCAGCGTCTCTGTGACCCCAACGTTTACCATTGGGGCTGTCCTTGAAGGAAATCACGCCGATCTCGGCCAGGCGCCGGGCATGGCGCTTAAGCGCCGAGAGCGAAAAGCCGGTCTGCTCCATCAGGTAGGCGTTTGACGCCCAGACGATCGGGCGCTGCCCCTCTTCCCAGTCCTGGGCCTGTGTGAAGGCCCCAAGCGTGTCGAGAAGCAGCATGTCGCCGGCCTTGAGGCCGATGTGGGCTCCTACGCGCTTCACCGCCACAAAGGCCTGTGTTTTGGGAATAGCTATCACTTCACCGGCTTGGGCAAATTGCTCTGCAATGCCAAGGCCCGGTGTCGGCTTGCGCCAACCAGAATGTTTCATGAGATGTTTTGCCTCCTCTGCTCGATGGAAGGCAAAAGAAACCCGTTCGCTCAGGAGCGTTCGTCGTTGACAGTGATTCGCCGGAGAACTATCTTGATAGCGACCAAACAATCTTGATTAGCTCTCAGGCCCTCAGCTTGGGGGCTTTTCTTTTGCCGTTATCTCAAAGCATACGCGCTCCTGTTTCTTACCTCGTTTTTGATCGAAGATGACCGTCTCCGCGGCTCCTGCCTCTTACTTCGATCCATGTTTCTCCAAATACTCGGCGATGACATCGCCTAACCCATTGAGGACATCTTCATCCAATGCGAGCCCCGTGGCGGCAACAGAGAGCTTCCCGCCCTGCCCCGTAACACTCAGCTTCCGGGAACCGATCTTACGTTGCACTGTGAGCTTTTTGGGTTTCGTTGACTTCTTTTTCGCCGGCTTAGCGGCCTTGCCAGACAAGTCATTGAGGACCTTTTCGAGATCCCGATGGCTGAGATCGTAGACGTTTTTGCACGCGTGCAAAATCTCGTCCCTGGCCACAAAAACTGCACGGCCGCGCGAAACGGCACTGTTATGAACTCCGACACGTTTAGCAAATTCGGTCGCAGTCAATTTCTCATCTGGTGTTGCTTCCTGAAGCCGCTCAAACATTTCGCCGATGGATACAAGTCGCTCAAACGCACTAAGGTTTTCCCGTTCCTCATTTTCCCGAAACCGCATGAACAGCATTTCAAACTGCTCTTCGCGAGAACCGCGAGATGCCTGCGGAACGAGTAAGGCCCGAACTGGTAGGCCCAACGCTTGAAGGATCGCATGGCGTCTACGCCCTACGATCAAATGAAAGGTTACTCCGTCGACATTCTCGGGTTCGCGCTCATCTGGGCGCCAGTCCGGGTCCGCGGGCCAAACATGAATAGGCGTGTCTTGCCCATTATTCGTGATGCTTTCTTTGAGCCTTTCGAACGCATCCTGGTCACGCCAATCTTCACGCCGATCGGATCCAATCACATCGATGATCTGAGACGGATCGATCCGAAGCTCGTGACGACCAGACAGGATTCGTTCGACAACCTGTGTCCGTTCGACTTGAAGGATTTGGCTCGCATCCGATAAAGCTCCGGCTTTCCAGGCACTGCCGGAACCGCCCAACCGAGGTTTGACCCCACCAACAAGCTTGGAGTCACCCCCAGAAACCCGCTCGGTCGTTTCGGCCTCAGAAACAACAGCCGCATCGTCATCAGGACGCACGGCTCTCTTCTTGAGGACCGAACTGCTTAGAGTTCTTTTCATCCGGCTTCCTCCTCAAAGTCGTAGAATTTCTGCATCCATTCATCCGCGTATCCGCGCTCGAGCCCAGGCCAAAGCCGCGAAACGATCGCATCGTTCACAGCGTCAGCGTTTTCAATGAAGCGATTGATGCCCTTGCGCTTGCCAGGCGTATCGGGGTCATACTCATAGACCGACTGATAGACGTCAGAGGCGTTCGAAATGGCATCTGAGCGGAGGTAAAATACCGGAAGGACTTCATCGGGGCAGTTTTCAAGGAGGTTACCCACTTGAGTGAGGTCCTGCTCATTTGTCCGCTGAACAATGGTAGGCAATAGCATGTGCGCCGCTCCACCCATATCGATACGATCCGTCGCGAAGATATGGCGCAGCATCGTGAGGAGACCTGTCACAAATGTGGACAAAGTCGCAATGTCGAAACCCTTCATTGTCTGGGGAATAATCAACGACGTTGAAGCCATGACGTTGTTCAATTGGAACAGTGTCAACGCAGGCTGATAGTCGATGATGATACAGTCCAACGTTTCGTTCAGGGCCTGATCTAGCTTTCCTTGATCAACCATGCCGTTGCTCACCAGCTCGTTTGGTCGTGTGACAGGCGGATGCCCTTCCTTCCACCGATCGATAGAGTCCCTCAGAAACCGATAAAAGCGTTTCTCGGGCGTGCCAGCCCGCAACAGTCGGGCGATTTGGATTTCACCTTCGGACGTCTCTCCATGGGCCGGAACCAACCTCACGCCCGGCCAAGACGTTTTCTTGAAAAAGCCGTCTAGAGTTTCGGCATCGTAGTCAGTGTAAGGAACGGCCTCGTCAGTTTGAAACAAACCCGCAAAGTCGACCATCGTTGGTGTCTCATCATCGGGCAGCGCGGGCATTTCTTCACCCCCGACAAAATAGAGAGTAATGGTGCTCTGCGGGTCCGCATCCATAACGCCTACGCGCATTCCGTAGTTCAGGCTCAAATACTGCGCAAAATGAGCCGCACTCAGGGATTTTGCAGTGCCGCCTTTCTGGCTTGCGAATGAGATTACAGGCAAAGGATCGTCAGGCTTTCGCCATGCGAGGAAGTGCTCAGGTCTCTTGGCGGACGCAGCCATCAATGCCCGGATATGCATCAGCTCGGCAAGTGTGAAGACTCGTTCCCGTCCAACATGCTTTCCCGCAGGAAAATCCTCATTGTCTTTGGCAAACTTCGTCAGATGCTGATGACTGATGTTCAAGAAACGAGCACACTGGCGCATGGACCAGGAACGCTTAATTCGCTCCCTCATCGTTAGCTCTTTGTTGACCGAGACCATCGTCCGACCAAGGCCTCGCTCGAGCTCCTGGAGAAATTGTTCTATGCTTCCGCCCATAACACCGCTCTCTTTCGATTCTCTCTTGGAATCGCTTCCAGAGATAAATAGCACGGTTTTTGACGAAATGTACATATATTGTACGCCTACGGGAATTTTGGCGCACAATATGGGCTGCACTGGAGAGAAAACCGAACAGCAATTGGCCGTCAACTTGGGTTTTGCACGCGTGCAAAATAGCCCGCATGGGAAAAGAGCTGGCCGGTTTCCCGGCCAGCTAAAAGCTTCAAGCAGCTTCCTTCGGACCCCAAGGGATCACGGCCTGAACCGTGTCATCATCCTGGTTTGCGGCCTTGCCGAGATTGGCGTTGAAGCCGAAGTCCCGGATGCTCAGAGTGAAGTAGTCAGCGCCGGTGTCACGGTTCTGCTTCTTCCAGATGCCGCCGCATTCGACCAGGCGGCCGCGTGGCGAGCGGCCGAGAACACGGTGCGTGGGGGCCATGGGATTTTCACTTTCGACCGGCTCCACCGTGATATCGATGTCGAAGGTCAGGGTGGAGATCGAACCGACGCCTTTGGCAGTCTCGATGTCAGCGGTTTCGAATTTGATGCAGTTGGTGGTCATTGCTTTGCTCCTTTTCTGGTGTTGCAATGATGGTCACCCGGCAAGGGCAAAGGGCCGGAACACACCAATGGCGGAGCGCAGCGAAGAAGGGCAGGGGGACTGAATTTTGTTTCGCGAGGAATGACCCGAAGGGGCAGGGGACAATTCTGGCAACCGCCCTTTGTGTTCAGGACAGACCTTGCGACCAGCATGTTATGCAACACAGGACAATGGAGCATCGTAGACACCACGCACAATGCAAGAAACGGCTGCGATAACTGGGCAGCTAAAGGTGCCGAGCGTCGCCACCCGAGAAGCGCGACAATCGACGGACCAAGACCAGGCGTCGATTGTGTAGAATTGCGTCAGCGCCGGTTTCGCCATCAAATGCGATAACGAAGGTGGACAACGGATTCAGGCCATGGACATTGACACCGACAAACTGGATGCCGCCGCATTGGCCATTCTCAGCCTGACGCTTCTTGACGGGTCGCGGGTTTGGAAGGGGATAGACTGGGACGTCACGGATCGGCTCTATCAGAAAGGCCTGATCGAAAACCCGACGAGCAAAGCAAAGTCCCTCGTTCTCACAGCACAGGGTTTGGAACTGGCCAGGCGCGCTCTGGAAGAACAATTCGGCGAAGGCTGAAAAGAGCATCGCCTGAATCTCTCAAACTTTCGGGCAACAGAGCAGAACGATCAAATCCCAAGACGCGTAGCGTCTGAACCCCGCACCGCCCAGGCGGTGCTCCCGCGCGGACAGCGCCGGTCCTGCGGCGGGGCAGGGGGCTTGTCCTTCTGCCCCGCCGCAGGACAATATTCCAGGCCCTGCCTATGGATAAACGCTGAACAAAAAGAAGCCCCGCCGAGGCGGGGCCAGTTGGGTCTCCCCACGAAGGAGCCGTCAGGTGCAGTCGGGCACCCATTTCTCGAGTTTGGCTTTTTGATCCGTTGTCAGCCCCATGAGCTTCTGGGTGGTGGGATCACTGACCAGTTTTTCCATCTTCTCGGCCTTTTCCGCTTTCTTGAGCTTGGCGAAAGCAACGACCCGCTCGTCGCGGGCGTCGCAGTCGATGAATTCGCAGAGCAAATCGACCAGATGACCCGCTGACACTCGCGAGAAGAAATTCTCTGCCGTGGGCGTCCAGTGCTTGCGGATATCGGCCCCGGCCTCGTCCGCGATCAGGTCGAAGAACTCCGCGCCGCCAGCCTGGTAGGGCAGGGTGCGTGCGATCGCCTCGGTAATCTGGGCGTTGCGGGCTTTCTTGCCGTCCTCGCGGAATGCCGTGAAAGCCTCGGAAAGGTCTTCAACACGGGTGCCGTTCTGCCAATATTCGCTGGCGTCGATCCCATGCTCGAGGCGCGGCTCGTGGTCAAACCCGTCCTGAACGCTTGGCGCGTTTGTCGGGCGGCCCAACCGAATACCGAACACGCTCTCAAAGCTGCCCGACGCCTCCGACAGTCCAAAGCCCAGCAGGTCCAGAACCAGTTCCGGCTTGGCCAGAAGCGCTGCCTGAACCGAGGCCAGCCGGATCGCCTGCATATCCGCCACCAACTTCTGCGAGTAGGGGGATTTCGGGGTGTCTGATTTGGTGGTCTGCGGTGCTTGCAGGACTCCTGCCTCGATGGCGGCTTTCTTGTCCTCGGGACGGACCAGACCGGCAGTGATCTCGGGTTTGCCCGACCCATTCACAAGGATGATGCACCCCGCATGGGCCTTCTGGTCCTCAGAATAGTCACCATCGAGAATGGCCTGTAATTCGGAGAGCCGCGCTTCACCGTCCTCGTCCAGAACCCCTCCATTGGCGAGGTCAGCCAACTCGTCGTATTCTTGCGTCTCTTCCTCGCTCAGATCGCCTTCGATGGGATAGAGACGGGCCAGCTTCATCTGATCGAGCTCATAGTAGTTGAGCCAAGCCTCGCTGCGGGTCTCGGCCCATGCCCAGGCTTGGGTCTCGACCAAATCGGCCCGTGCCGCTTCCAGCTTCTCAGCTAAGAGCCGATCCAGAAGGGCAGGGGAGGCGAGGAAGACCTCGTCGGAGAAGAGATCGCGCGTGACCGTCCCGCCCTCGGCCTCGTAGGTCTCAAGACCGACGAACTTGGCGCGGCGGTCTGTGGCCTTGATCGCATCGGGATGCAGCGCGTTCTTGATTGCGCTCTCAGAGACGGCTTGACCTTTGACCTGATCCAAAAGGTTCAGGGTGAGCGCTTCATCATCGGAGAGGGTAAAGGCCTTGGCGGTGCCGAGGCTGATTTCACCCGCCGCAAGCGCCTCGAGCACTGGCTCGGGCAGGCCTGCCAGTGCCAGCCGCTGATAGACGCGGGCCTCGGTGACGGCGAAGGCGAGGGCGATTTCCGGCACGGAGGCCCCGCGTGACTTCATGCGGCCAAAGGCGCAAATTTCGTCGGCGGGGGTCATGTCTTCGCGGGCCGCGTTCTCGGCGCTGGCCCAATCCTCGGCCTCAGTCGCATCAGCGGCCAGCTTGACCGGCAACGTCGTGAACGGATGGGCCTTGGACCGCTCTGCAATCATCTGGACCGCGCGAAGGCGGCACCCACCCGCGACGATCCCGACTTTGCCGTCCTCGTCCATGAGACCGGCGAGATTGTGGATGAGGCCGAAACGCTCAATGCTGTCTGCGAGGCTTTCAATATGAGCATCAGAGACCGCCTTGCGCGGGTTCAGATCGGAGATGTAGAGCATCTCCAAGGGGATTTGCAGGATCACGGCGCTGGCGGTGTCGGTCTGGATGGGTTGTTGCTTGGTCATAGGATTGTCCTTTCTAATGGATGTCAGGCCCGCCCAGAGCGCAGCACAGGCGCTCGGCGGCTGGTTTTGTTAATGGGGTAGGGGAGGGGGCCGGGGCGTCGGAGACCCCAGCCCGATGGCGTCACCACCAGCAGGAATAGATCACGGTCGATCCCTGTTCGATCTCGGCCCGCGCCCAAGCGCAGAACTCAAGATCGTAGTCGCGGGACTCGGCTGCCACCTCGTCTTGGAACTGGTGCCCGTAGAAGAACCCGCCCTCGCACTGGGGCAGGGCGCTTCCTTTCACGGCTTGCTCCAGCGAGTCGATGTCGGCGGTTTCCAGATTCAACTCGCCACAGTTCAGATCGGACGCCGAAAGCCCGGTCCGCTCGGTGTAGAGCGCCTCCATAAAGGTTTGCAGCTTGGAATGCTTGCGCCAGACGAATTTCGGGCTTTCGCCCTCGTCGCCGCTCTCGGGGGTTTTGACATATGCGTATTGATCAAGGCCCATGGCCTGCTCCTTTCGTGGTTAGAGCGGCGCGGTATCTTCTTCTTGAGACCTCTCGGTCTTGTCGTGGATTCGGGGTAACGCTCCACTGGAGCGTTCCCTGATCCTCACCACTCCGCCAGTGGCGGAGGCCTCGACTGATCTGTCAGTCCGAAAAGCCCCCGTGCTTTTCGGCTGGGCAGAGCAGGGGAGGGCGAAGCCCGTCCTGCGGCCGGACGGCGACCCGACACAGGGGGCCGGAGCGGTGAAATCGGGAGGGACCCACGCGCCCGCGTGGGAGGAACCAGATTTCTCCGCAGAGGCTGGTGCGGAACGCGACACCAGAGCCCCTGTTCGGGACACCGGCCGGATGGCAGGCGGAATCAAACAACGAAAACCTGCCAGCCGGGTTAGAGCGGAGCGGAGACCCGGCTGACCGCTGGCTCAAGCGATCGCGGTCTCGCCCGCGATCTCACCTGAGACATGCACGAAGGATCGGCACCGAATGGCGGAGACGCGAGTCACGCGGCTCCGGGCGCAGCCAAGAGCCTGGTCAGCGCCAATGCGCTGGCGTGCCAAACCAATCATTTCTAACAACCAGATTCACCGAACAATGCATGATCTACACTTAATTCATTTGTTGCATTTATTGCGTTTATGCCTATATTGAGGTTCGCAGCAAAGGAGATGGCACATGAACATGATGGCTCACCGGCAATTGCCTCCGAGCGCCCAGGAGGCCGCAATCGCACGCGCATCCGGGCAGCTCCTGTCGCGCTATGCACGGAGCAAAGCGCCTCTCAAGCTGCGTGTTACTGATGGAGAGCAGGCCGAACCAATTGAACTGCCGGCAGGCGCCGTCGCGCTTCTGATGGATATCCTGGAAGCCATGGCAGCGGGGCAGGGGGTCACGATCATTCCCGAGAATGCCGAGCTGACCACGGTTCAGGCAGCTGATGTGTTGAACGTCTCCCGTCCCTTCCTGATCAAGCTTCTGGATGAGCAGAAGATCCCGCATCGCAAGGTGGGCAAACACCGCCGTATCCGGATGGAAGATGTGATGGCCTACAAGGCCTCCATCAATGCCGAGCGGGAAAGCGTGCTCGATCAACTGGCAGCTGAAGCGCAAGAGCAGGATATGGGTTACGGCAAACCATGAGCCACTATACGGCGCTTCTCGACGCCAACGTTCTCTATCCAGCGCCGATGCGCGACGTGCTCATGCAGCTCGCTGTGACCGATATCTTCAAGGCCAAATGGTCGGAAGACATCCACCGTGAGTGGATCGACGCTCTGATGCGCAACGAGCCGCACAGAGACCGCGAAACACTCGAGCGCACGCGGGATCTGATGAACCACGCGACACGAGATTGCCTGGTAACAGGCTACGAAGCCCTGATCCCGTCGCTTGACCTCCCCGACCCCGACGATCGGCATGTCCTGGCAGCAGCCATCGTCGGCAGATGCGATGTGATCGTGACGCAGAACCTGAAGGATTTCCCCGAGGACGCCCTCGAGCCTTACGGCATCGAAACGCTGCATCCGGACGACTTCCTCAGCAACCACCTTGCGCTCGCGCCGGGCCTGTTCTGCTCAGCCCTTCGCAAGGTCCGCGCGCGCCTCAAGAACCCGCCTTACTCAGCCGAAGACTACCTCGCCATCCTCACCCAGCAGGGGTTGGTGGCGACGGCGGCCGAGTTGGAGCAATTCAGAGATTTGATTTGAAGGATTGCCGAAAGGCGGACATGAATTTCGGCAAGAGCCTGAAGAGAGTTTTGTCGGCATCCACGCCGCGCCTACAAAAGCCGCCACCCGTTGCAACTCTGCAACCGATAGGAGAAAGTTGTCTCGCTTTATTTGTGTGAGGGTGAGATGCACCGAATTTCTAAAATCAAGATCGAAAACTTCAAATCCATCAAAGAAATCGAATTACCCCTTGCAGCCTATACACCGATGGTCGGCTACAACAACGCGGGCAAAACGAATATCCTTCAAGCGATGTCTTGGGTAATCAAGAAATCCTCGTTGCAAGCGTCCGATTTCTTTGATCCAGAACTTCCCGTTGTTATCACCGCCGTAATATCAGGAATAGACGCCGCCGTTCTCGAAGCGTTGGAACAGAACCACCGGAACCGTGTTGAACCACTTGTAGTGGACGGCACAATTCAGTTGCGTCGAACCCAAGCGGTACCTGGCGTAAGCGCCACCCAAATTCGCTTGGAAATCAAGCAGGAGCAAGAAGGTGAAGAGCAGTGGGTCGTGAACCCAGCTGGTATCGACCAAGCAATAGCAGCGATGTTTCCCGAACCGATCTTCATTGGCGCAATGGAGAACGCGACGGAAGACGTCGGCAAGTTCGCCTCAGGAACCACAATTGGAAAGTTGATCAAGGAGATTATTGGTCCTGTTGCCGAACGGAATGCAGGTCCTGTCACGGATGCGCTCGCACAAGTCTCCAGCCGACTATCTGCCGAAGGGGCCGAGAAGGACGAAACACTGGTTGAACTCGACAACCAGATCCAGACTGAACTTGGTCGCTTCTTCCCGGGCGTCGTTGCTAAAACCCACATTCAAACACCTGAGTTTTCCGACTTCCTAAAAAGTGCAACAATCAAAATCTACGACCAGCAGTTCGATCACGAAACAGGTCGAGATGCGTCGTCCTTCGGACATGGGGCTCAGCGGTCGGTTCAAATTGCCCTAATCAAATGCTTGTCCGAAATCCGCAGGCAGGCGATTGCCAATGAGGCGCGGACAACCTTGCTGCTGATCGACGAACCTGAGCTCTACCTGCACCCCCAAGCCATTGAAGTTGTTCGGGCATCGCTAAGCCGCCTTTCAGAGGAGGGTTATCAAGTCGCATTTTCAACTCACTCGGCCAACATGATTGCTCGATCGGATGCACCGAACGCACTACTGATCCGCCGCACGCCTGAGGATGGAACGATTTGTTTTCCCAGGATGGCAGATGCCGTTCAAGGCGCAATTGCCGATGCCGAGCATCAGTCAACGACTCTTTTTGCATTATCAAATTCGACCAAGCTGCTCTTCTCAGAAAAGGTGGTACTGGCCGAAGGCAAGACCGAGCAAACGCTACTACCGGACCTGTTCCAGCATGAGGCCGACTGCTCGCTTGAGGAAGACAAATTGGGATTGGTTTCACTTGGTGGCTCGAGCGACGTGCCCAAGGCGTTGCCCGTACTTGCGGCAATGGGAATCCCTACAAAAGCTATCGTCGATCTTGATTTCGCATTTAGACCAGCCATCCAGCACGGCCTGATTGGCAACGACAACGCAGCTGTAGTCGGGTGCAAGGCGGTGCTGACGCGCCTTCAAGGTGAGGGGAAAATCGACCTGGCCGAAGACGGTTTTCCAAAAAAGTTCGGCGAAGTTAACGCAGCTAAAGCGTACGAGATCATGGCTGCTGAGACAGACGCTCGTGAGCACGTGTATGCCATCCACGAGCACTTCAAAGAACACGGCATCTGGGTTTGGACGGACGGCACAATAGAAACGCATTTGGGCTTGGAAGGCAAAACCGCGTCAGTACACAGCACCTTTTTATCTTCATTCCCAAACGAGGAATTTCGGGACGCGCTCCCGAACTACGAGAGTGTCCAAGGGATGTTGAATTGGCTGAGGCAATAATAGTTGTTGTGCCGCAATCCTGATCACTCCCCTCTACCAAGCTCTCGACCGCAGCTAGGGGTTGCCGCTGTCCGGCATCGACCACACAACGCGCGTGTTTTGTCCCTCTCCGACAACGACCTGCCACTTCGTAAACGCTGCCTGATATTCACCTGCTGACGTGAGGTTGTCGTGAAGCGTAATCAGCGTCGAACGCCCAAATGATCCCTCGCTCTTGCCTGCCACAACGAGCCTTGTGTCTATCCTTGTCACAGATAGAAACGGTGCGTCTGTGTTATAAGCGTCAACACAGCTCGTTTCATCTATCTCAATACGAACATCCGGGATGATTAGTCCACCCCAACTCTTGTTCCCCTCGCTTTCAATGAAAAGCGCCTTGTGGTGCCCAGTGAGAAATACTGCCACCGCAGCTTTGTTGGATTGGCCAACAAGCATTGTTTCTTCGTACTTGCTTGTAGGCAAGATCAGGCTAAGCGGCTTTGCATCCTCGATTTTTCCGATTGTGAATTCATATGGCGATAGCATTTTTTCTCTCTAGCTCAAGGTCGTCAGGTGACAAACGTGAAGGTAAAAAACAGTGCCATAGACCTTGGTTCTCCGGTATCCTGATCAATCCCAACCCCGCCGAATGTCGGTGCGGCGGCACTCAGGGCAATGCACTGCACTAGTTGGGCGATCTTCACGACGGGCTTCTCGGCGCTCAGCTTCATCAAGCACATCGGCTTCAAAGCGATGCCCACAATTTTTGCAGCGGAAGCGGGCGCGTTCAGGCATGGGTGATCCCCGCTTGTTCGATAAACTGGTTCCACAGGTATTCGGCCGCTTGCTCAAAGTTTAGCCGCTCTGGTGCGTTCCCGAACATCGCCATAGTGACGACTAGGAACTGCTCGTACTCGTCCGAGGAGACGTTGAACCCGCCATTTGCGGTGTTGTCGCCGGCGTTTTCGTTGAAGGAATAGTAAATATCTCCCAACGCGAATCCTGCGTTTCGGCAGTGCACCGTGATGTGTGCGGTTCCGTGCTGACGACCGCGGTTAACAACCGTGCCGCCAAATGAGTTCGCACCTCGGTCGACAAATCGGCCCCGCAGGCCATCGACCGCATCTATTTCGCTAATCGCCCGTTGGAAATAGTCTTTGATGGTGGCGAACGCCGCATCGCGATACTCTCCACGGTCAATCTCATCAAAGTCACGTTGAACTCGGTAGCGTGGAATGCCGTGTTGCGGTGCAGTCGGCACGAATTCATCCCCTGCAAGTTCGGGAGTTTCAATCTCTACTGCATCAACAATGCGGCGGATCTCCTGCACAACATCAAGATAGGCAGTATTCGCGTTCGCCCATTCAGATATCGGAACACCGTCTTTTGGGATTGCTTTCAGTTGTCGAAGTTGTGGCATCGCTGCCCAATCACACGGTTCGACGATGATCGGCACAACCCGCACTTCCCCAGCGTCATGCCGTTGCAACGCAAACCGCATTTCGTTTTCGACACAATAGTTGGACGCAATAAAATCGGGACTGACCATTAATAGGAATAAGTCGGCTACTTCAAGTTCTTGGTTAATCTCATCGTCCAAAACGTCTCCCGCCAATATTTCGCGGTCGTACCATGTTTCGATCCGGCCTTCCCTTTGAAGGTTGGCAAGATGGACGTGCAAACGGTCAAGCGCGGCTGAATCTTGGTGGGAATAGGATATAAATGCTCGCATTTTCTGGCCTAGTTATCTTTAGTTTCATTTTGTTTTCGCGCAAGCGAAGCGACGAAACCGATGAGATTGTTGTTGGGCGGTTCCCTTGTTTCTATAGGAGCGTAACCTCTTTTCAGTTTCGCTTTGACCAGTTTGGTCATTGCCGAGGACGCATCCATTTCGCTTTGGTACCAATCAAGCCGATGCCGCCCCGAGGTGCCACGTCGACCCCAAAAACGCTCGACGCCTGCGTCACCGAAGATCCCTTTTGTCAGTTGAACGTAATAGAACCTGTTCATATTCACGTCAGGATCGGTTCGTGCCAGATCAACCCTCATGGATCTCATCCTCGGTCATGGCCTCATAGTCACGAGATACACATTTAAGCCGCGGGTTTTCCTGATCGAGGCCCCATCTTCGTTCCGTGTAAAATTCTAACGCTTTGCGAATGCGAATTTCGAGACAATCTCCATCAAAACCAAACTCGATGCGCACGACCCTCTTTTGATCATCCGTTAGATCGTCGTGTGGTTTCAGTTTCAAAATCGCCCAGGAATACCAGTCGTCATCTTTGGGCACATCCGACGCGGCTCGTCGGTTGATGAAAGACCTGGACACATCAATGCGTGAGGGTATGAAATCGCGAAATCCCTGCCGAGTGTAGCACCATGCCCGCAAATGGAGGCGCACACCATCAGAAGCAAAACGGAGTGGCGCAATCCAACGCGTTTCAGGTTCCGGGTCGCGCATGGATTGGTAGACGATCTCGATAGCCTCGTTGGCCAGAACGGCGCGATAAAGAGGTCTAAATACTCGGACATTCTGTGTGCGTTGCAGGTCAGGCAACATATCATACAGAGCCCCGCGTCGACCCCCCAGCAATTCCTCAAGCTCGTCCGTGGAAGCTTCGCCGCTTAGTCGGGAAAAGCGCTCGGTCGCCAGATACCGCTTCGAGGAGGCATCATATTTCAGCGCCTCGCGGCCTGCGGCTTGCAGGTACATCTTGAAGTCCAGCGCCGCTTGCGGGTTCGAGATCCCGAACCGATCGATAAGCGAACTCCGTGTCGCCGCGCCATCCCAAAACAGCAGACGATCAAGGTACTCGAGACGTTCTTTTTGGGCATGTTTAAGGTCGTCAAAAGCCATGTTTCATTCCTACCTTGACTCAGCCAAAATGTCCATCTAAAAATTATACGTATAAAAATTATTGGTGCGAAAATGAGAGTACTTCACACAGCGGACTGGCATCTTGGCAAGACCTTGCGAGGCGTATCACTTCACGAAGATCACGCGTACGTACTCAATCAGATCTTTGAAACGGTCGTGGCTGAACAAGTCGATGTCCTAATCGTCGCGGGTGACGTTTACGACAAGGCCTCTCCATCCGAGGCCGCGATAAAACTCTACAGCGATTTCCTTGAGCGGGTTCATATTGAGACTGAGGCCGCCATTGTGGTGATTGCCGGAAACCACGATTCAGGACAGCGGCTTGGAGCGGCATCGAAGCTCTTTGACCGGAACCGCATCTTAGTGCGCGGTCCTGTCTCGAGCGATGAGTTGCCGCTCGTGCTCGAGGACGGTGCTGGTCCAGTTGCTATCTCTGCGCTTCCATATGCGGAGATTTATGCCGCTCGTCGTGCCTTCGGAGACGAAAGCATCCGCTCGCCAGAAGACGTCTTGCGCGCACAGATCGCTGCAGCCAAGGCGCACGTCCCAGAGACCGCCCGCTGGATTGTCGTCGCCCACGCCTTTGTGACGAATTGCCAACCATCCGAAAGCGAACGGACGCTTTCCGTAGGCACAGTCGAAACCGTGCCAAGCTCCATCTTCGACGGCGCGAACTACGTCGCGCTTGGTCATCTGCATCGCCCGCAGATCGCGGGTCGTGACTCGATCCGATACAGCGGGTCGCCTTTAGCCTTCGGGTTTGACGAGGCCGGAACCACAAAATCCATGACGATCTTCGATCTCAATCCGGATGGACAGATTGTTGACCTTAGAACTGTCGCCTTCGAACCCCTGCGGCACGTGCGAGAGGTGAAAGGACATCTGGCCGATTTGGTCGCCGACGCGGCTAAGCACCCCAGCGACGACTACATCCGTGCAATCTTGCTTGATGAAGGTGCCTTAATCGAGCCGGCCGCTCAACTTCGACCCTACTACCCCAACATCCTGCAGACCCTTCGAGAGAAAGCCCGTGAGCTCGTGATGAGCAGTGCGGGTCGTGCCCAATCCAAGTTAGATGATCCTATCGGCGTGATCGGCGAATTCCTCGAATACGTTCGCGGAGAGGGATCGACGGACCAGGAACTCGAAGTAACCAAGGAAGTGCTGGATCAACCCATTCTGGAGGACACCGAATGAAACCGATCCGTCTGACAATGACCGCGTTCGGGCCTTACGCGGGCACCGAGGTCGTCGACTTTTCAGCTCTCGAAGCGAGTATTTTCGGCATTTATGGGGAAACCGGTGCCGGCAAGACCACGGTGTTTGACGGAATCTCTTTCGCTCTTTTTGGCCAGTCTTCTGGGGCAGAAAGAGCGCCTGAAGATATGGTGTGTCATCATGATCATGCGAAAGATATCACTAAAGTAGAACTGGTCTTTGATCTGGGAGAGGACCGCTACGTCATCCGGCGTATTCCCGTCCAGCAACGCGCTGCGCTTCGCGGTTCCGGCACCACAACGCAGGCACACGAGGCTTATCTCTTCCGGGCGACGGGAATGAAACTCGAGGAAATCTCCGAGGACAATCCAGGTGAAGTACTTGCGGAAAAGAAAGTCGGCCTTGTTGACGCACGGGTCGAAGAGCTTCTCGGATACAATGCGAAACAGTTTCGGCAGATCATCTTGCTGCCGCAAGGGGATTTCCGTCGCATCCTGACTGCCAGTTCAGACGAGCGCTCACCAATCCTGAAACAGCTCTTTGATGTCGGGCTTTACGAGACATTCGCCGCCCAGATTAAGGCCAGGGCAGCCACGCTTTATCGTCAGATCAGCGACGAAAAAATCCGACGCTCAACTCTTCTTGACGATCAGAGCGAAGACCAGCTCTCGCAAGCGATCCAATCAATGATCGATGAGATCGCCGTGCTCGATACGACCATCGAAACTGAAACAAGGGTACTTGAGAAACGTCAAAAAGGCTTGTCTGCGGGCGAGGTACTTGCCCAGAAATTCAAAGCCCTTGCAACCGCACGAGAGGAAGACTTGGAGTTGCAGGCAGAATGCAAAACGATCGATGCCGTGCGCATCCGGCTAAAGCAGGCGCGTGCCGCCCAACACGTTCTAGTTTCCGAGGCGGCACTGCAGACTGCCCGCGACGAAAGCGCCACAGCGGCGGCCCGCGAACACGAGGCAAGAGACAACCTAAAGAGCGCAACCGATGCCATCATGCGGGCACGGGAAACGCTGTCGCGTACCCATATGCAGAAAGAGGAGCGGGAAGACGCACAGGCCAGGGTGTCAGAACTTCAACGTCAACAGGTGACGCTCGATCAATCCAAAGCACTGCTGGAAGAGTTGAATGCTGCGAATTTGACCTCACAAACGGCTGAGGAAGCCAAAGCCGCCGCCGACCAGAAGAACGTAGAAGCCCAACAAGCATTGTCGGCCCTGCGCGACCTGCAAAAGCAGCACCCCCAACACGTACGCGCGCTTCAGGAAGCAACAACCGCAATGAGCGCACTTGACGCAGAGTCGCAAGCCCTGGATCAGTTTGAGACTGCCGTTCTCAAGCGGGACCGTCAGTCAAAGGAGGTGGATCGCCTCTCGATCCAGCATGACGAGGCGCTTGAACAACTTGAGGCAGCCAAAGCGGCCTTTGAGCATGCGGAACAGGACTTAACCGAAATTCAGGCGCTTCACATCGCCCGAAAACTGAAGCCAGGCGAGCCCTGCCCAGCCTGCGGAGCCCTAAACCACCCCGATCCCGCCAGCGGGGATCCAGAGCGTCGTGGTCGGCATGATGAATTCGAGCGAGCAGGTAAGATACTGCGCTCCGCCGAGAACGACGAGCTTGAAGCCAGAACCACGTTGGCGGCGGCGAAAGCTACGCTTGTCGAGCGGCAAAATGAGGTGGATGCGCTTGAACGCCCCAAGAGAGATCGCGTGGCACTGGCCCCGATCCTCTTGGCGGCACGCGAGGAGAAAACTGCGCTCGAAGCTGATAACAGATTTGCGGATCTCGAGGGTGAGATTTCTTCCGCCGAAGCTTTCGCCAGCAATGCAGCCCAAGCACTAGAAAACGCAAAGTCGGCCGAATCGGATGCCAAAGGTGTCGAGGTCCGGGCACAGACCGCCTATGACACGACGCTCAAAGGCGTACCCGATGAGCTGCGCCCCGTGAACGCGCTTTCTGAAGCGCTCTCGGCAGCTATTGCAAAGCACGACGAACTGGCCGCCGATCATGAAGCTGCCGTTGCCGACGAAAAGGATGCGGCCGTTGTCTTCAGCGCAGCCGAGGAAGCCGCAAAGATCGCGCAGAACGGTGTCGCAAAAACATCCGAGGGCTTGAAGAAAGCACAAGGTGAATTCTTCGGCCAACTCGAAAAAGTCGGGCTGAGCGAGGAGGCTTTCCAGGCAGCAAAAGACGATGTTGCCCAGTACTCCGTTCTAGAGGCACAGATAAGCGACTACGAAAATCGTGTTGCAGCAATTACCGCACGGCTTCGTGGATTGACGGAGGACATCGGGGATCAGCCCACTCCTGATCTCTCCTTGCTGACCAAGGCTCGAAATGAAGCGCGGGCAGCGTTGGAACAGAGCCGGGATGCCCAGTCTCGCCTGAAAAACGAACTCGACGGACGGCAACAGGTGCTAGGTCAAGTTCAGCGCCTGACCACGCAAATCAATGACCTTGAGAAAGAGTATGGGCCCGTTGGTGGGCTTTCGGACCTGGTCAACGGAAATAACGATCGGAAAGTACGTCTCCCGGATTTTGCCATCGCTGCAATGTTTGACGAAGTGCTTTTGGCTGCCAATCACCGTCTCGGGCCAATGACTGAAGGGCGATATCAATTGATGCGGCCCGAAGTCACCGGTGGCGGCCGTCAAAAACAAGGTTTGGAAATCTCTGTCTTCGACGGGAACACTGAAAAATCAAGACCTACAAAGACCCTGTCAGGGGGGGAGGGGTTCCAGGCATCGCTTGCACTTGCCCTTGGACTTTCAGACGTTGTTCAGCGCAACAGCGGTGGCATCAAGCTGGACGCGATCTTCATCGACGAGGGCTTCGGAACACTCGACGAGGACACGCTGAATACCGCTCTCGAGACGCTTTATGACCTCACCAACGACATGCGTTCGGTCGGTTTGATCTCCCACACCGAACAGGTGAAGACCATGATCACCGAAGGCTTCGATATCGAGATCACGCCGACCGGCTCCCACATTCACCCACGAAGAAACGCTGCCTAACGAAAGGAAAATTTATGCCCTATTCAAACAACTGGAAAGCTCAGCACGCATGGGCCAAAGCGCCCCGCGTCAAGGGAAAAAACCCAAACCTCTATCGCAGGGATAGCCAGGGTAACGTAATCTACAAACCGGCCTATGGCAGAAACAGCCCTATGGGTTGGCAAGTCGACCACATCTGGCCGAAGTCAAAGGGCGGAACCAACGCGCGGAGAAACCTCCAGGCGCTACAAACTCGTGCCAACCAGCGAAAGTCTAACAAAACACTTACACGCACAAAGTCACCCTATCGGAAACGTAGTTGGTAAACCTACGGAAACTGGCGAAGATTTTGCGATGCCGAAAAAACGCAAAAAGCCTGATACGAAAGCCATTTGCGGCTCCTTCAGATAGTTGCTTTCTGCGCTCGCAAATCTGAACAAAGGCTTTGCAAGCAGGAGCGGTCTACCCGCGCGGAAAGTGCATCCAATTTCAATAGATCAGGAGTGAGGTAGGAGTGATACTTCTCAAAAATCAGGTTCGGCGAATGGGCGAACAAATCAGGGGTCGCTGCGTTGGCCATTTCTGATAGCACCTGATCCAGAGTTTGCTCTGCTTCACCGGATTCAACCAGCAGAAACCCATCGTGCTGAGTTATCTGAAAGCCCTCGGCACCTAACGCCATTGCCAAAGTAGTGGTTTTCACTGTGCCGCAGCGTGTTGCTAGAATCCAAGCTCCGTCACCCATTTCGACAACAGGCGTTTCAGCAAATCTCCACCGCTCAAAGTTGGCCCGTGCCTCGCTAAGCAGGCGAAGGGATATCTTGTCCATGTAGCTTGGCTCAACCTCTCCCTCCAGAACGTCAAACATCTTTTCGATGACGCGATCATGGATCATGCCAGGGTCGCCGCCGAATAGTGGCGGAACCCCTGCCTTTGCGGGCTTCACAAGGATGACTTTCTCCAGATCATGAATTTCCTGCACGACCCACCTGCGCCCCGAGAAGATCAGAAGCATTCCAGGTGTCAGAATATTGTCGATCGGCAATGTGCCCAGTTCCTTGCCATCGGCAACAAGGCGGAATTCCTCGGGCGTCTTGAATACTGCATAGAAGCTATAGTGCTCGACAATTCGCTCGCCTGCCGCACCGAGCAACAGCAAGCCGTCAGAGGATTGTTCTATCAATTCAGCCTCAGGTCGCCCCATTGCCCGGAGAACGTCCAGAAACAACCCGGTGTCCACCCGCCGGAACGGTCCTTCCTGACAAAGGACGCGATACAGCCTGTTTGCCTGCGCACCGCCTCTCTCAGCAATTACCGACAGGATCTGATGCACCAACGTGGAAAGATGGAGGGCCTCAGGTCTTGGTGGCTCACACCAGCCCTCCAGCAATAGCTCGATCATGGCAATCGCGCGGATCAGTCCGAGGCGGAGTTGATCGACAAAGCTGCTTTCGCTATCCAATCTGGCCTCAACCGAATATTGGCGCAGGATTGCAGGCTGCCCTTCGCGGCGCCCGGAACGTCCCAGCCGTTGACGCAGGGCTGCCACGCTGAACGGAGCACCTACCTGGGCCACACAGGCCACGTCACCAATGTCGATGCCCAGTTCCAACGTCGAGGTGCAAACGGCGGTTGTTGGAAGGTTCGCATCTTTCAGGCGTTTCTCGACAAAGTCCCGATGTTCCCGTGCGAGACTTGCGTGATGCGGGTAGAACTCCTGCGGCAAATGAGCCTTTTCACAGAGGTTGCGCAACCGGTCGGCATAGATTTCGACCCATTGTCGCGCTCCGGCAAACACCAAGTTGTCACTACCGCGTAAGTGCTTGAACAAGTGCTCGGACACCGCATCCGTGGCAGATGGCGCGTCTTCATCCTCACCGCCGGACACATAACCGCGCAGCTGCAGGAGCAGCTCGGCCTCTCCACCTTTGGCCTCGATCAGCTGCACAGCCTCTGCATTATCAGGTCGCAAATACGCGCTCGCCATATTCATGTCACCGAGCGTAGCCGACAGCCCGACACGCCGGATCGGACGCTTCACGGCTATCTCCAGTCGTGTCAACAAAGAGCGCATCTGAACACCGCGCTCGCTGTCCAGAACGCTGTGCAACTCGTCGATCACAACCGCCCGCGTGGCTCCAAACAGGCGCGGGATTTCCAACCCCCGGCGCACGAACAGCGCTTCCAGGGATTCAGGCGTGATCAGCAGGATGCCCCTGGGGGCCTTTAGGGCTCGCGCCTTCACGCTGCCCGACACGTCCCCATGCCAGGGGTAGACAGGCAAACCGGCCTCTCGGCAGATGTCTTCGAGCCGCATCGCCTGATCGGTGATCAGCGCCTTCAGCGGCCCGATATAAACCAGATCGAACCCGTCGCGCTCCGACGGAGCGTCCAGAACCTGCGAGATCAGGGGCAAGAAGGCAGCCTCGGTTTTGCCGCCCGCGGTCGAGGCTGAAACGATCAGGTCGGCATTGCCATCCATGACCACATGAACCGAATCCGCCTGTATCTGGCGCAGTTCCCGCCAGCCTTTGGAGCGCACCCATTTTTGAACCGGACGTGCCAGCTTGTCGAAGGCAGAACTCATTGCACCAGATCAGAGCTTGAAACTGACCAGATCGTCGTCGCCCTCGGCTGGCTGTGACCCGGTTGCCTCGTCAATATCACTCATATCATCGCCCTGATCGTTAGCCACGTCCAGATCATCGATCAGGTCCGACCATTCCACACCGGGGTTTTGCTCAAGCACCGCAAGCAGGTTGACGAAAGCTGTCACAGTGTTGCGCGGGGTACGGAAATACGCTTCGCCTATCCGCTCGGAACAATGGGTCATGAAGGCTTCCAGCGCGGTATCGGGCAAGGCTGTGTCTTCGCCCTGCATCACCCGGCGCACATTGGCCAGCAGAACGAACAGATCTTCGGGGGTCAGGCTGGCCAGACGGATTACAGGGCCGGAAAGATCCACAAGTCCCTCGCGGGCAAAGGTGTTTTCCGCTAATCGCGATTGCAGAGCCTCATAGCTGTAAAGTCCCCGGCGCGTGTTCATCAGAAACTCGGGCGTTCCGCCCATCAGGAAGCCCAGATTCTCAGCGCTGCCTTGCAGAACATCGTTCAAGATGCGCAGGATTTGCTCGTAATTGGCATTGCGGGCCTGCGATGAGGTGAGCTTGTAGAGGTTCACCATCTCATCCATGCCCACGAGCAGCCCTTTGTATCCGGCCTCGACCACAAAGGCGGACATCAACTTGAGATGGTCATAAACGCTGGCGTCATTGATGATCGTGCGCACCCCAAGCGCCTTGCGGGCGTCGGTGCGGGTGGCGAACTCACCGCGCAACCAGCGTAGGGCCGAGGACTTCAACTCCTCGTCCCCGTTTTCATGCCCCTCCCAATAGCGGCGGATAACCTCCGCAAACTCGAACCCGCCGGTCAGTTCCTCAAAATGGGCCAGCTTCTCACGGATCACATTGCCAGTGGGCAGATCGCGAGCCTCAGCCTCTCGATGGGCGGTTGATACAAATCGCTCCACAACACTGGCCAACGCCCCGCCATCAGGCTTGGTCCGGGTCGATAGGTTCCGCGCCATTTCAGCGTAAAGCCCTCGCGCCTGCCCGCCGGTCGCGTGAATGCGACGATCCGGGGCTAGGTCGGCGAACATCACCACCAGCCCTTTTTCCAGCGCAACAAGGCGGATCAGGTTCATAAAGAATGTCTTGCCCGAGCCATACTCACCGATGATGAAGCGGATCGCAGACCCACCATCCGCAAGGCGATCCATGTCCTTGACCAGTTCCTCGATCTCGCGCACCCGTCCGACCTGAATATGCCGCAGCCCCAGCTTGGGCACGACACCCGCCCGCAGGGCCTGAACAATTGCATCGCGTTCACGGGGTTTAAGCCTCGACATGGGGCATCTCCTCTTCAAATTTCTTTTTCAACTGCGCGGCCAGGTCGGGCGAAACGTCGTAACCATCATATTCATCCAGCAGCGCCTCATCATAGGTGTCATAGGCCCATTCATTGATGTCTTCGATGGCACCCGAAGCAAGAAGCCCTGCAGCGCGGCATAACTCCTCGAACGCTTCTTCCGTCCAATGATCCTGAGCGATCAGGGCTTTTACCAGATGCGAGTGCTTGGCGTCCAAACCACCAAGAATCGTTTCATCCGGCTCAGCGTCCTCGGGCACCTCCGGCGTATCATCGAAAATTTCCCCCAATACCGAAGAGACCCGCGCGGTGTCGGATTGGATGGCCGCGATCCGAGCGGCATCCAGCTTTGGCAGCCCGGAAGAGGCTTCATCAGGAATGGTCTCTCCCGAAGCACCGGGTTCAGCGGCGCGAACTCGCACCGGGCCGTCACTGACATCCCCGGCATGAAGGTCAGAATAGACCAAGGCCGGGTCCAGCCCCAACGCCTTGTAGATCTTCTCGATGCCAGCTACCTCCTCGGATTGGATCATGCCATCCGCATGGGCTGCCGCAACCAATGCCGACCTGATCGACGCCATGGCCTCTGGCCCAGTGTCCTTGAGCTTGCGCCGGAGCAAAGCCACGTCCGGCGCAACTGCCAGCATCCATTCCACATTCGCAGCAAGGCGGCGGTATTCCTGCCCACTCAACCCATCTACGTCCGTGGCCTTGGCCAACAACGACTTCCTTTCACTTTCTGTAATCTGCCCATCTGCATGTGCCACAAACGATCCCAACGCAGCCTCGACCAACGCGGCGCGGTAGTCATCAGACACGTTTTCCAGCTGCCCGACAGATTCACCCAACTCAAACAACACCACAGGTTCATCCAGCTTGGGTGAGCGCAGAGCGAACCGAGGGTCCGGGGCAAAGCCATAGCCGATCCGTGCCAACGCATCCGCTGCGCCGGTGAGGATACGCTTGCTCAATTTCTCTGGCCGCGTTCCTTCAAGGCGTTCAACAACGTCGAGAACAGGGATTAAACCACCACAACCAACACGATCCGCAGCCCAAGTCTTGAGTCTTTCCAATTCTTCGCTGGGAAACAGCTCCCACAATTCCTGAGGCAAAAGGGCTTGTGCCTCTACGCTACCCCGTCCATCGGGGTTCCGCCCGAGATAACGGCTGAGCTTGTCGAGATCGTCCATGACCTCATCTGCGATTTCCTGTGCGATCTCGACGGGTTTTCTAAGTCCAGAAATATCTGGTACCTTGGCTCCATCCAACGTGGGTTCAATTTGCGCCTGAAATTCACTTGATGCGGATTGATAGGTGGATTTAAGCGATTTACGCGGCTTGTTCACCTTGAGCCCCTCAGGAAACCGCTCTTCAAACCGCAGCCTGAATAGAGCGTGGAACTCTTCTACACAACGTGTCGCAGGTGTGCGCAATCGGCGCTCAGGATGGCACAATAGCCAACTGAGAGCCCAATCTGCCGAAAGGAGTTCTCCGCGCCCCACGCGGCTCCCGATTGCGACTTTCAACGACAGGGGCAGTTCCCAGCCTCGGTAGTCGAAAACCGGCTCCAAATCGCTATCGTCGTTCACTAGTGATAATTGCGCTAGCTGAATGAATTCCCCCAAATACCGCTGCACCGAGCCGTTATCCGGATAGAGACTTTTCAAACGCCGGACTTCCTGCAAGATTTCCCGCTTTTCAGCATCTAAGGGTTGGTCCAAAACGAAACGGCGCTCCAATCCATAGAAATAGAGGAACATGTAGCCCGGATCATATGATGGATCGGAACGTCCACCTGCCAGCCAATCCAAATAGGTTGCCCGGCACTGCGATGGGATTTCCGAGTAGCCAGGCCAATAGGGCATGTAGTTCCCCACCTTGTCGGTGCCTTCACGGGCGACAGACAGGGAGGGGTCAATGTAGGCCCGGCACTTGTCCCGATAACCATAGTCGTTCAAGCGCGGCGGCGTGCCGACATAAATCATTCCGCCAATCTCTCGCCCGCCGATACTGACAGATTCAGATGACGGAACCCATCCGGCGCGTCGGGTGGCTTTGCGGGTGGCGCTTCTCGCGCGTTCCTTCCTGTCAGCGACTTGAGAGAGATCCGCTGACGACGCTCTACCTGCCTTTACAATGGCGGCATAGTCCTGCTTGGGCGGCTGATATTTTGGCTTATTTTCATCCACTGGTGTGTGCAGGCTACGAGAGGAATCCGAAAGGATGGCGTCGCGATTGCGTTCCATCAATGCCTGTTCTCGCCTCTTGGCTCGCTCGTTTTGGTCTCGTCGATCACGCCGTTCCGCCTTGGTTTGTGGTTTGGGTGATCTTCGTGCCAGTTCGGCATCCGCTCGAGGAATGTCGTCTTTTGATTGTGACTGCCGATTTGCTCGCCTTTTCTCGCCCCACCAAACCATCGCAATTGGCGTCCCGAACGAAAACAGCATCTGTGCGCCATCGGGCCAGTTTTGAAAAATGGTCGTCACAGCAATCATGCAGAGGACGAAATACAAAATGAGAAAGAAAACTATCCTGAATACTTTTATGATCATCGACATCTTAAACGAACCTTTTCGATCACCCTAAGTCGCAGGAGATCGTTTGCAACAGCTATCGCTTAAGTTGCTGAGTGTTTCCTCGGAAAGCACCACTACATATGCTCAGCTTGGCGCGAGGTCATTTACTTAACATAATAAATCTTACGCGCCGATATACTTTCAGTTGCGATAGTATATTTTCGCATGTATGTTTGGAGTCGCCTTCCGAGGAGCCAAAGCATGCATCTCCCTTTCAAAACCCTCGTTTTCCCGTTGGCGGCGACCCTGGCGCTTGTCGCCGTGTCGCTTCCCACCCGCGCCAAGGCACAGACCTACCCGATTGATTGCGCGATCCTGCTTTGCTTGTCCGGCGGTTGGCCCGCATCCGTTCCCTGTGCGCGAGCCCGCGCCGAATTCATTCGCCGGATCACGCCGTGGCCTGTGGAACCGCCATTGCAGATTTGGCGCTGCCCGATGGGCGCTTCGTATGAGATCGAGCGACACCCGCGTGACACAATTCGGTTCTTCGACGCCCTGTATCACGAAGATGCCAATCCACAGCGCCAGTCCTTCGCCGAGATCGATCATGCTTCTGTTGCTTCGCTGACAGATGCTGTCCGGCGCCACGGCGATGACGCCACCGGCCATGTGCCTCCAGATTTCGCACTACGTCTCGTTCAGGATCGTGCGGATATCGACATCAGCGGGCCGGAATTCAATTTCGTGCGGTCTATCCGCGTCTTTGACGTGCGATATGCTTGGCAGCGTGAATCTCCTCGAGATGGTGACTGCTACCGCAGTGCGGCGGTCTTCCTCGGCACCTACGGTACCCAAGGTGACTTCTCCTGGCGGAGATCTTCCACCTCTGGCCTTCCCTCGGCACATGAAGGTCTGGACCAATGGGAGGATCGTTGCCCCAGCATCTATCATCGGTCCGTCTTCGTGGACTGGCGCGACTATGAGGGCAATTATGGTTTCGAACAGGTGAATTACTGACCCACGGGAATCCAACCTCGATCTGGAAGGTCTCGTTCAATCTTGAGCAAGCTGCCTCTCGGTCTGCACACCAGCTCCAGCCAAACACGCTCACTTTTCACAGCGCGATCCCAATCAGTGCCCGCTGTCGCGACGCCCAATCCTCTTCAGGCCATCGAAGTCGATTTCGCGCTTCTCTGCATCACCTAGATCCGGCCGGATAGCAGATATTGGCTGTGGGCCGTTGACGTCCCACCGCACTGCAAGAGCACCTGTATTCCAGCGATACACCCAACCGACCACGCTCCGCTCGTCCATCCCGATCAAATTGGCGATCGCGACGCCTTCCACCTCGACTTCGTGCACTGATTACTGACTTTCTTTTCTGGGGTGAACCGAATTGCAGCGCGGAAATTCCTGTGCGCGAACTGCTTTCGCATCACGGTCTTCGTTTATTTCTGATTGGCTAAAACCTGTCACGACAGCGATTTTTGCATCGGGATTCAAGGATCCAGGCGTAGCTAATTTTTCATTGGGTTCAAATCCTGTGGTCGGGCTCGGTGGCGGCCTCCACGGTCGCAAGCAATTCGAACGCATCGAACCCGATGGCGCGGGCCAACACAATGAACTCCACAACATCGATCCGGCGCTCACCGCTTTCAATGCGTGCCACAAATGATTGGTGGTGCTTGAGCTTCGCTGCCAGGTCTTTCTGACTGAGACCTGCCTTTTTCCGGGCGTCGACCAACGCCCGGCAGAGTGCCGCTTGTCCATTGGTTCTGATTGTTTTCGCCACGCGTCACACACCTTTCGTGACGTCGCTAGCGGAAGAAATCCGTTATCTAAAAAGTGGATATTTGCGGGCGTTATCGATGTCGTCTTTTCACGAAGTGCAAGTCTGGTGTACCCTGCGCCGCCCATCAATCCCCCACCAGTTGCAGGAACCTGCCGTAGTCTTCACTGACCTCGTGCGCTTCCTCGAAGGCGCGGGCGCGTTCCACTTCCAGGCAGCGGAAGTATTCCTGGATGTCGCGAATGTAGGCCTCGAAGTCCCGCCGGATGATGTCAGCGTAGTCTCTGGCGGCTTGCGAATCGGCTGGAACAAATGGACGGGTCGGCGCGAGACAGGAGCCTGCAAGACTTACACCCGGAAAGAGAATGAGTATGGCCCAAGCCTGCAATGAGAGCAGGTTTCTCAACCGGAGGTTTCTGAAACCCCTATTTTCCTTGATAGACGCCAATGGCCGTGCCTAGAGTTTGAGTAACCGAGATACAGCCGTATCTGTCGCAATATATCTTGCGGTCACTAATATACTATCGTAACTCTGAGCTTCAAGTAGGAATGCCCGGATGTTGCGCCTTTGAGAAAGCGTGAGCCGGGCCATGAACTGGGACATCGAAGCACCAAATGTGGTTACGGAAGCACGTTTCCGCGAACTCGTGGAAAGTGGCTATAGCGCTGAAATCCTGTGCCAGGCGTCTGCGCACAAGAAGGGCCCGAGCTATTACGGGCTCTGGGTCATGCGCGTCGTCTCCGACGAAGGCGTGGAAAAGCTCCTGGTCACCGCGCGTACACGGACCACGTATAACGACATCAAGATCCGCGAGTTCAAGACGATCACTGGCGTGGTGTCCTTCCTCATCGGCATCGGCTTCTCCCATGCCGACGTGCCTCTCGAAGAAGGCCAGAAGACCTCGCACAAGCTTGTCTCGCAGGACAAAGGCAGCAGCGGCTAGCTTTCTCCTTTCCTGGCTTCTGGCCGCGCCTGCACCCGCACAGATGGTGCTGGTCATGGAGAGCGACGGATCGCTCCGGCCCTCGCAATCCCAGCACCGGTTTTCGCGCAACTACAATGACGGGATCGGCCAGGGCTCGGCCGCTGACGGTCTGCGTATCTTCGGTGACACTGAACCCACCGAACAGGGTGGCGCGGTCCGGGTCGCCGCTGTTGCACCCATGGCTCCGGTTGCACGCCCGGACATACTCGCTGCCATCCAGGAGACAGGCCTGCGCTATGCAAGCCATGGCGGCCTTCGCGTTGCAGACATCTCGGTCACCGACTGGCTGAACCTCTATCGCGCCAATATCGAGATCGAGAGCGCCTACAATCCGCGCGCCATCTCCCATGCCGGGGCGATTGGCCTTGGACAACTGATGCCCGCGACAGCGAAGACGCTTGGTGTTGACCCGAATGACTGGCGTCAAAACCTCGATGGATCGGCCCGCTACCTCGCGATGATGCTGAAAGAGTTCGGTGATCCGCGCCTGGCGCTGGCCGCCTACAATGCCGGTCCCGACGCGGTGCGGCAATACAAGGGCATTCCCCCTTACCGAGAAACCCAAAACCATGTGGCCCGCGTCCTTGCCGTCGTGGCCCGTCTGGAAGGAAAGAACTTATGAAGAACTACACCTCTCTATTCATAGCCGCATTGGCGGTTTGCCTCATCGCCGCGGAACCGGCTTTGGCCCAAAGCATCGATCTTTCCCCGATCCAGAGCCTGCTGCAGGGGATCGTCGACGCGCTCACCGGCCCGCTCGGTATCGTCATCGCCACCCTTGCCGTCATCGGTGTCTTCCTCAGCTGGTTCTTCAACATCATCGACCTGCGCCAGGCGCTCTGGGTTCTGGTCGGCATCGCAGGTGTTGCGGCCGCACCGACAATCGTTGCTGCCGTTTGGGGCGGGGCCTGAGGGCTTGGATTGATGGCCAAGCGATCCCCTCTCTTCCTGGGCCTTGTGCGCCCGCCGAAGCTTCTTGGGCTACCGATCATGTATGCCATGGTCTGGCTTTTCGGCACGGTGCTCCTGTTCGTCTGGACGCAGCAAATCGTGGTGCTCGGGATCGCTGCCATACTCTATCCCATCCTGTGGAAGGCCGCGGATTGGGATCCACGTTTCATCGACGTGATGCTGACGGCCTTGCAAGAAACCCCACCGACGCGAAACCGGGCGATCCACGGGGGCGACAGCTATGCGCCATAGTATAGCCCTGGACGACACCATCGATGACCGCACGCTGATGCCGGAGTGGTACGCGCGCGAAAAACACCTCGCGCATATGCTGCCTTACGTCAGCCTGGTCGATGACAACACGGTCCGCACACGGGTCAACGAGCTCTTCCAATGCATCCGTCTCGGCGGTGTGAACAGCTATACCAGTGACGACACCTATCTCGACAAGGTGACCGCGCTCTTTGCCCGAATCATCGCCCAGCTGGGGCCTGAGTTCAGCTATTATGTGCACAAGGTCTCGAAGTCGATCGCCCCGGATTTGCTCCCTGTCCGGGGTGAGAGCTTCGCGGCGGCGGTGGATGAGGCCTGGCAGGCAAAACTGGGGACTGCCGGCCTCCGGGACAAGACCCTGACGCTGACCGTCATCCACCGCCCGCCGCCCAAGAGCTTTCTCGGGTTCGTGAACCGTTCTGCACCGGAACGGTTCAAGGAAGAGACAGCGAAGCGCATCAGACGCCTCAAGGAAGCGGTCGGCGTCTTCACCTCGGGCCTCGCCGAGCTCAAACCCCGCATCCTTTCTGCAGCCTCCGGCGAACTCGTGGGCTTCCTCGGCGCGCTAAACACCGGTCGCGAACTGCCGCTCTACCCGGCCAACCGGTTTGGGTTTCTTGCCTACAATGTCGCCAACACCCGCGTGACCTTCTTTGAGGATCATTTCGAACTCTCGGACGGCGTCGCGGGCCATCGCTACGGTAAAAGCTTCACCATCGGAGAATATGCCGAGGCCACCACCTGCACCATGTTCGACATGCTGAACCTGCCGGTCGACATGATCGTCACCCACTCCTTCACCCCGATCAATTCGAACCTGATGGCGGGGCGGATCAAGCGACAGAAACGCCAGATGCAGGCCTCCCAGGATGCCGCCCTCTCACTCCTCGAGGCGCTCGATATCGAGCATGACGATCTCGAAGCCAAGCGCCAAAGCTTTGGCGAGCACCACATGGTGATCACCGTGTTCTGCGACAGCCTCGACGAGCTGCAAACCCTCGGCGCCGAAATCGTCAACGCCGCTGCCGCCGAGGGCGTGAAGATGATCGGCGAGCGGATGGCGGCCAAGTCGCATTATTTCAGCCAGCATCCCGGCAACCAGCCGAAGCGTGTTCGCGCTAGTGCTGTCACCAACCGCAATTTCGCGGATTTTGCGGCGCTGCATCGCACCCAGCTCGGCAAGGAAAAACACCAGCTGCCCTGGGGCCAGGAGATCACACTCTTTCCGACCCCGGAACAAAGCGCCTACCGCTTCTCCTATCACGAACAGGGATCGCCCGACAAAGAACCCACCGGCGGGCACACCCTCATTCTCGGTCGACCCGGCTCCGGCAAGTCCGTCCTTTCGGCCTTCCTGATGACCCAAGCCCGCCGCATCGGCGCCCGCATCTTTGTCTTCGACTACCGGCTCGGCATGGAAATGGCGGTACGCGCCAATGGTGGGCGCTATGCCTCAATCAAAGCGGGCCAGGCGACCGGCCTCAACCCCCTCTGGACCGAGATCGACGACCGGGGTGCCGCCTGGCTTTCCGATTGGCTAGCCTCGCTTCTTTACCGTTCAGACAAACCCCTTACGCCCGCCCAGACAAATCGCATTCAGGAGGTGGTTCGTCAAAACGCCACCGCAACCGACCCTGCCCTGCGGAACTGGAAGGATTTTGCGTCGCTCTTTGTCTCCACCGACGACAATGGCGATCTGCACCAGCGGCTGCTCGAGTGGACCGAGGATGGCCGCTACGGCTGGATCTTCGGCCAAAGCCTCGAAGACACCTTCTCGCTCGAAGGCGATGTCGTTGGCTTCGATCTCACCGGCATTCTTGACAGCGAAAGCGAGAAGGAACGCATGGCGGTGCTCTCTTATCTCTTCCGCCGCATCGAACGTGAGATCGAAGACCGCCGGCCCACGATCATCGTGATCGACGAGGCCTGGAAGGCGCTCGACAATGAATACTTCGCCGAGCGGCTGTCGAACTGGCTGGTGACCGCGCGGAAGCAAAACACGGTCGCGGTGATGATGACGCAATATGCCAGCCAACTCGAACGCACGCGCACCGGCAAGACCATTATCGAAGCGGTGCCGACGCAGATCCTGCTCCCGAACATCCGGGCGCATGCCTCCGACTACGCGATGCTGAACCTTTTCGAGAAGGAACTCGACGTCTTGCTCAACACCGGCAGCGCCAGCCGCCTGGCGCTTATTCGCGACGATAGCGGCTCCGTGGTTGTTGACGCCGATCTTTCTGCCCTTGGTCCTTACCTCACCATCCTTGGCGGCATGGAAAAAGGCGAGGCGCTTGTGGGCGCGGACTATCGCGACCGAACCGACTTTTGGAGACAATCATGATCCGCTTTCTCATCTTCCTGGCCGTATTCGGCGCGTTGGCATCCTGCGCGCAATACCAGGAACCCGAAGCCAACTGTTTCGCGTTCCGCGCCTCAGCCACACCAGGCGAACCGGACTGCATCTTCACGCCGCTTGGTGCACCGGAGGATGGCGTTGAAGTTTAAGCTCTCCCTTGTCCTGCTCATTTCCCTGCTGCCCGCTGCCGCCCTTGCCCAGGGTGTCCCGGTCAATGACAGCGGGCTGACCGCGCGTGATATCGTCGAAACCGGCGATCGTGAGGCCGATCTCGCCGTTCAGCGCGAGAAGCTGACGGTGGAAGAGCAGCTGACTGAGATCGAGCAGGAGCAACTGGCCGTCCTGCGACGTATCCTCGAGGCGCAGACCAGCTTCGGCGGCATAGGCGTGTCCGGCATGGTCTCAAATCTGGAAGGTGGCAGCGGAAACGCGGATCGCTCGGTCCTCGCCGTCTATGGCTCGGGTGATGTCGATCCCAACCCCGGCGGCGCGCAGATGTTCGGGGATGCGGCGGCAAACATTGAGCAGCTGATCATCCGGGTCGCCCGGGAAACACATGGGCGGCCCGGGGTCGGCCGTGCGGGCCTTTCCGTCGTGCAATGGCGCGCCCTGTTGCAGGCGCTCATCTGGCAGGAGAGCCGCTTCTCCATCGGCGCCCGCTCGCATGTCGGTGCCTACGGCCTCACCCAGATCATGCCGGGCACGGCCAGCGATCTCGGCATCAACCCAGGCTATTATGACAGCCCCTATCTTCAGGTCGAAGGCGGAGCGCGCTATCTCGCGGCACAGCTCAACACCTTTGATGGCAACATCATCAACGCGCTTGCGGCCTATAACGCCGGCCCGGGTCGCGTGATCGAATACGGTGGTGTGCCGCCCTTCAAGGAAACCCGGCACTACGTCACGGTCATCCCGGAGCGCTACAACCTCTACCTGGCGCGGATCGGCGGGATCGAAGCGCTTGGTACGATCGACCCTGCCCTCCTGGCCAATGCCAATCTCTCGCTCACCGGCCATGGCGCCGCCTTCTATGGCAACAACGCGCCCGCCGCGATCCAGCAAGCCGCGCTGCGCATCCAGGACATCGTCACCCGCGTCGGCAGCACGTCGGATGTTCAGGAGAGCATGGCGCTCAACACCTATGCCCGCTCAGAGCTGGTCCGTCTGATAGCTGCGCGCATTCGACTGAAGGCAGCGCGCACACAGCCCCTCACCGCGGCCCAGCTCGCCCAAGCCGCCGCCCACATGGCCGAGGGCAATTACATGGAATTCACATTGGAGGATTTGGATTGATGTTTTGGTCACGTCGTTTCCCGCAGTTTCTGCGCAGTGCGTCACTTGTCAGCACCATCGCGATTGGCAGCTGTTTCTTCACCAGCACTCCGGGCCAGGCCCAGGGTGTGCCGGTCGTCGACACCCAGAACATCACCCAGAATATCCAGCAGCTTCGGCAGATGATCGAAGATGAAATCCTGCAGAACGAGCAGCTCACGCAACTTCGCGAACAGCTGGCCACACTCAGGGATCAACTCGCGGAGCTGCAACGCACCTATGAGGCGCTGACACGCCTCGCCGAGCTACCCGAGATTATCCGAACTCAGATGGAAGAGGAGCTGAACGGTCTCCTTGATCGGGAGTTCGGGGACATCATCGCAACCATCGAAGCAATCAAGACCGGCGACTTCTCCAGGCTCACAGGCTCCGGGGCCAGCAAGATCGAAACCCAGATGGACCGGGTGCTGGCCGATCTCGGCTTCGATGATGATACGCTCCGCGAGATGGCCACCAGCGGCAATGCAAGCGCCAACCGTATCGCGACGCAGGCGACCACCGGCGCCCTGGTCTCGGCCGCGGCCCAGAACAGCTACGACGATGCCGGGCAATCACTCGAGCGCGTTGATCGGCTCGTGGGCCTCATCGACGACATGGATGAGCTCAAGGAAAGCGTCGATCTCAACACCCGCGTCACGGCAGAGCTGGCCATCGCGCTTGTGGCCATGTGGCAGCTTGAAGCGGTGCAGACGGTGGGCGATGGCACCGGCGGTGTGATCGACGCCGCCACCATCGCCGAGGAGCAGCGCTTCATGGAGTTCACCCTCCCCACCCTACGTGCGGACTAATTCGAAACGTCAAAAGGATGACGAGTTTGGACGAAGAAACGGCCATCATCGAAGAAGAACTGGTCTACGGCGCCCTGCGCCGGGAACGGCTCTGGCAACGCCTCGGACTCCTGGGGCTGATCTTCGGCATCCTTGGCTGCCTCGGTGCTGCCGCGGTTGCGATCCTCGATGTGGATCCGCCACCCGTCGTCGTGCCCTACGATCCCAACACCGGCTTTGCTCTGCCCGAGGCCTCAGTTGGCGCCACCACCGTCACGGAAAACCAGGCCATCATCGAGGCGGAGGTCTTCCGCTATGTGACCGATCGTGAGGTCTATAACCAGCTCGACAATGATGTGCGCATCAGAAGCGTGCTGCGACGCTCGGACGGAGCCGCGCAGGCCTCTTTGCGCCAAATCTGGAACTCGGCGAACGCGCAATACCCGCCGACCGTCTATGGACCGAACGCAAGGCTTGAGGTCGAGATCCTCAGCATCAATCGGATCGGCAACAACCGGGCGAGCGTTCGGTTGCGCAAACGCCTGACCTCCATCAATGGCGTTCAGGCTGGGCTGTTCACGGCGACGATGCTCTTCGAGTTCCGCCCCGAGACCCGCCGCACCATCGATGAGGTCTGGACCAACCCCTTTGGATTTACCGTCATCGAGTATTCGATCCGCTCGGACAGATTGGAGAACTGAATTTGCGCCCCTTGAGTTTCATTCTAGTACTGGCGGTTCTTGTCCCCACTCTTGCCTTAGCCGAAGCTATTCCGCGCGGCGGCCCAAAGGACCGGCGCGTGCGGATCGCAACCTACCAGGAGGGACAGGTCTACCGGCTCAGCGTTTCGTTGACCCATGTCACCACCATCGAGTTTGGCGAGGGTGAAAGCATCCGGTCGATCATCGCTGGCGATACGGAAGGCTTCGAGATCGACGGCGTGCCGGGCGGGCGGGCCTTCGCCATCAAGCCGCTGGCCCGCGGTGTGCACACCAACGTCACGGTCTACACCAATCGCCGCAGCTACTATTTCAACGTGAATGAGGCCTCGAGCCCGACCTTCTACGTGGTCCAGTTCCGCTACCCTCAGGACAACCGCCGGGCGGCGGGTGCGATCGCACGTGCGGCGCCGAACTACAATTACGGCGCCAGTGCGCGTTCCGAGTTCACCCCGACGCGGATCTGGGATGACGGGACCTTCACCTATTTTGCCTTCCCGCGAAACGCACCGGTGCCCGGCATCTTCCGCTATGCGAACGGCCGTGAGCGCACGGTGAACACCGCCGTCGTGGAAGATGGCGCCATCCGAGTCTCCGGCGTGAGCCGCCAATGGGTGCTGCGGCTCGGCGAGGAAGTGGTTTGCATCGAAGCGACGACACCCTCGGGAGCGGGCTCATGAGCGACAATAACGCCGATCTTGAACAGCGCCTCGCCGCCTTGGAACAGGGCAACCCACGTCATGGGCCCGTTCAGAGGCGTCGATCGCCACTGCTCGCACTCCTCATTGTTGGATTGATCCTCGCCGGTGGTGCGCTGCTCTACCTCGTGTCAACGCCCGAGGAAGAGATCGCCCTGCCAACGGCGACGCCAGACGAGTTCCAATCCGAAGGGGATGGCTTTGGCGAGATCGAACCCTTTGTCCCACCCCCTGCCCCCGAACCGGAAATTGTCGTGGTTACGCCCGACCCGGTCGAACCCAATGCCGAGCTGCTTGCCCAGATCAAAGCCCTCCAGACCCAGATCGAGGAACTGAAGACCGCGCCGGAACCCGTGGTCGAGGAAGACACGGCTGCCGCAGATGCCATCGATGCGCTGACCGCGCAGATCGCGGCCTTGCAGGCGGCGTCAGAGGGAGCACAGGAACAATTCCGAGAGGAGCTTGCCGCCCGCGACCGGGCGATGCAGCAGTTGCGTACGGACCTGGAACTGGCTCGACTCGAGGCCAGCAAACCAACCCCTGCCCCGCTGGGCCCCTCTGAGGATGAGCTTCGTGCCCGGGAGGCGGAGCGTTTAGCCCGCGAAGAAGAAGCTCGGCGCATGGCGGAACTGCAGCGCCGCGCGGATGAGGAACGTGCCTTCCAGGAACGTCGGATTGCTTCGCCGGTTATTGCATTTGGAGGAACTGGCGGTGCCAATACCGGCGAGACGGCACTTTCCGAGCGCAGCTTTGGCGAAGTGACGGATTTCGTGCAGAATGGTGCACTGCCCAGCACCGTGACCCAGGCCGAGGTGATCGCCAACCCCTCGAACACCGTCATCCAGGGCACGATGATCCAGGCCGTGATGGAAACCGCCCTCGACAGCTCCCTGCCCGGCCAAACCCGTGCCATCATCTCCGAAGATGTCTTCAGCTTTGATGGCACGCGGCTGCTGATCCCGCGCGGCTCGCGTCTCATCGGCCGTTACCGGTCCGGCATCGAGATATCGCAGCGCCGCGTCACCATCGCCTGGGACCGAATTATCCTGCCTGACAATCAATCCATCCAGATCAGTGCTTTCGGGGGCGATGAATTGGGCCGGTCCGGCGTGACCGGATTTGTCGACACACGCTTTGCCCAACGCTTCGGCTCGGCCGCGCTCATCTCGATCATCTCCGCAGCCCCAAGCGCTGCCGCAGCCCAGGTCGAAAATGAAACCACAGCCGAAGTGCTCGAGGACGTTGGCGATGATCTGGCTGATGCCACCGATTCCGTGATCGGCGAATACCTCTCCATCGGCCCGGTCATCCATATCGATCAGGGTGCGCGCGTCACCGTCATGGTAGATCGTGATCTGGAGATCTTCTGACCCATGACGCTCTCCTATCTCCAGGCCTCGCTCGACAAGCTGCGGGATGCCGCCCGCGATGATGTGATCGAGATTTGCATCAATCCCGACGGCACCTGCTGGGGAGAATTCCAAGGCGACCATTTCATGCGAGTGTTGGACCAACGCCTTTCCGCCACAGAAGTCAAAGACCTCGGCAACCAGATCGCGTCCTCTGCCAGCACGACCATGAGCAAGGACAAACCCATCGTCTCGGTCTCGATCACCTATCGCGACCGGCCCATCCGCGCCCAGGTGGTGACGCCACCCGCCGTGCTTTCGGGCATGTCAATCTCGCTGCGCTTCTTCTCGAGCCTGCCGCTGGATCGGATTGAACTGAAGTTCCTCTACGGCGAGGAGCGCAAGCTCGAAGAGTTGCGACAGGAGAAGAACCGCGCTCTACGGGAAGTGGTGACCGCGGAAGACATCAACGATGCGCTGAAATTCTGCGTCGACAACAAGCTCAACATGATCGTCTCCGGTGGCACCTCAACCGGCAAGACCGTCGCCGCGCGCAAGATCCTGTCCCATGTTGGCGACGAGGAGCGGATCGTTACCATCGAGGAGGCCGCCGAACTTCTGCCCTCCCAACCAAATGCGGTCACCCTGATCGCCAATCGCGATGCGGAGTTCCAGACCGCCGATGTGCTTCTGACGGCAACCCTTCGCATGCGGCCCGACCGGATCATCCTCGGCGAGGTGCGCGGCAAGGAGGCCATGACCTTCCTCGAGGCCATCAACACCGGTCACGGCGGCTCGATGACCACGCTTCATGCCGAGACGCCGCAACTCGCCGTGCAGCGCCTGGCCATTGCCGCGCTCAAGACCGAGATCCCAATGACCTACCAGGACATGGTCCAATACATCGAAAGCTCGATCGACGTGATCATTCAGGCTGGTCGCGAAGATGGCGCACGCGGCATCACCGAATTCTATCTCCCCGGGACCAACACAAGCGGAGGCACCATCAATGAAGCAGTTTGAATACGACATCCTGTTCTTCGAAGTGAGGAAACAGAAGGACTTTGGCGAGATGCGCCGCATCCTGAACGAACGAGGTGCGGAAGGCTGGGAGGTCATCACGGCTGAGGCGGGTGACTACGGCTACACGACCTTCGTGAAACGCGAGATCACCGAGACGTCGAAATGAGGAAGGTCATCACCGTTGCATGTTTGCTGGGGCTTTGTTACGCGACACCCGGAACGGCCGAGCGCAACCTGATCCCTACGCTCGACAACCAACCCGATGTTTGCTCGGAACAGCCCCTCGAGCCGGAGTGGATGCAAAACATCGAAATGCGGGAGTCCTACAAGCGTCTCCTGGTTCAGCAAATCTACCGGGCAGAAAGCATGCAACGCATTGTTGATGCGCAGAGCTGCGAATGCGCCACACGCTATCCGCCCTGGGAGGCGGTCGAAGGCGTCTTCTTCGAGCGCTACGCGGCTTCAGAGTATTGGGATGTCGTCGAGGCAACATCGGAATACCGCAAGCGGGCAAACGAACTTCGGCGTGAGGCAATGCCGATTTGTGAAGCCGAAGGCAACTGGTAACCGTTCATGAGCGTCGTCACCTACTTCGTAGAAACAGCTGAAGGCTATCTTGACACGGCCGCAGAGACACAATTCGGCGCAGTGGCCGCGACAGTTGGCACATTGCTGGTTGTCGGAACGACGCTTGTGGTCATCC
>NZ_JAOARZ010000005.1:0-5178 GCF_025210255.1 Donghicola sp.
CGACCGCCGTATCCTGCTTCGGCACTGTGACAAGTTACGTAATTTTGTACCGTATCATCCATAAGAACCCTCCTTATCTGGACGGCTCCTTCTCGAAGAAACTGAAAACAACATCTACGAGGGTGATGGCGCGGCGCTTACCGTGAACTGAAAGAAAGTTCGACGGATTATGCGGGAGAAAGGTCTGAACCCGATAAGAAAGCGGCGATATATGATCACCACCAACAGCAACCATGATAGTCCAATTTATCCGAATGTTGCCAAGGGCTTCGAGGTCTACGGTCCGAACCAGCTTTGGGTTGGCGACATCACATACATTGGTCTGGAGACTGGTTTCTGTTATCTCGCGGTCGTTCTGGATGTCTGGTCTCGCAAGATCGTTGGATATGCTCTCAGCAAGAGGATTGATGTTCGCCTCACAAGTGCAGCTCTCAAGTCTGCACTAAGACATCGACGTCCACTGCCTGGGTGCGTGTTCCATTCGGATCGCGGCGTGCAATATGCTGCCGCGTCACACCGGAGAGTACTGAAAACACATGGCTTCTTTGGTTCGATGAGCCGACGCGGCAATCCCTATGACAATCCTTACGCCGAAAGCGTGATGAAAACACTCAAGGTTGAAGCGGTATACATGGCAGATTACCAAAGCTTTGAAGACGTGGTCTCCGATCTACCCGGTTTTATTGAAACCGTTTACAACGAAACCAGGTTACATTCGGCATTGGGTTACAGAAGTCCCAACGACTATGAAAAACAGCACGCACCGCTCTGGACACATTCAGCTGCTTAGATTGTCCAGTTCCAGGGGCGCAGTCCAGTTCTTGTTGAACCCCAACAGCCAAGCCACGGTTCGATAGCCGAAGGAAGGCTCTTCCTCGATCATGGCTTTGATTGGTTCTGCGAAGCGCGGATCAACTTTTGGCGCCGACTTTGTCGGCCGATACTAAACGGTTCGCCGCGGAACGCCGAACCAGGGTACGCCTTCGGCGAGGGCCGTCTTAGCGGATTGAGAAATTAGGCTTAAGGCATGGCTTATGTCATGTTTAAGCAACTTTCCCAACGTCGAGATTTTATCCCCGGAGGACACGCCGCGGCGGCGGCATTGGTCTGATGAAGACAAGCTCCGGATTGTCGAAGAAAGCTTTGAAGGTAAGCGCCGACTGACCACCCTTCGAGTTGTGTCTTGACGATACTTGGGGTGTCGTTGTCGCTCAGCCGATGAGCTCCGCGTCTTTCATGCGTTTGATTGTGTCGGCAATGCTTGTCAGAGTGCCGAGCGCGCCGAAGGTCTGTAAGCGCTGTCTGCGCCCCACATTGAGCTGATGGGTTAGCGATGCGAGATCATTCCTGTTTGATAACGGGGAGTGCGTTTCGCAATGTGCGCGATAAAATCGTTTCTCATTTCATTGGGCGTGGAATTTCATCCTTCGGGGCATCGGACTTGGTCGGAAGAAGCAAAGGCGCATTTGGTTGCGGAAACGCTGGAGCCTGGCGCTACGGTCAAGGCTGTGGCTGAACGCTATGGTGTGCTTGCGAACCAATTGTCGGCGTGGCGTCGGGCTGCGAAAGACGGGGCACTGGTTTTGCCATCGGGGGCCGAGGATGAGGCTGTTTTTGCGCCCTTGGTGGTCTGCGATCCCGAAGGGCTGGAAGCAAAGCCGGACGGTGGAACTGTCTCGGACATGCTGCGCATCCGGACAGGGGATGTTTGTCTGGAGCTGCCTCTCGATACCGGGGCCAGTAGGATTGCCGAGATTATCTCGGCGCTGAGGGCCAGCCCGTGTTGATGCCATCTCAGGGTGTTCGCATCCTGATCGCGACGAGGCCCGTGGACTTTCGCAAGGGGCATGACGGGTTGGCCGCGCTGGTCCAGTCGGCTTTGGCCGAGGACCCGTTCACTGGCACCGTGTTCGTCTTTCGCGCCAAGCGCGCGGACCGCATGAAGATCCTCTATTGGGACGGCAGCGGACTGGTGATGGCGTACAAGCGGCTAGAGGATCACGGGTTCACCTGGCCCGCGATCCGGGACGGGGCGATGACCCTGCACCGCGCCCAATTCGAGGCGCTGTTTGCGGGCCTCGACTGGCGGAAAGTCAGGGCGCTCGAGACCCGCAGGCCGGAGCGCGCCGAGTAAAATAAACTCAACAATACCGTGCAATTACAGGCGGATCAGGGTAGTATTGGGGCATGTCCAGCACCCCGATCCTCGACCTTTCCGCCATCCCCGAAGACCAGCGTGCCGCTGTTCTTGCGGTGCTGCAGGAACGCGATGCCCTGAAGGTCTCGAACCAGCGGCTTGAGCATCTGGTGGCCGAACTGAAGCAGCTCGTGCATGGCAAGAAATCGGAAAAGCTGACCGAAGACGAACGGCAATTGGCTTTCGAGGACTTGGAAACCGCCGTAGCCGAGGTTGAAGCGCAGCAGGACGCCAGCATGCCCGCGGGCACTCCTGCGCGCAAACCGGCCCGCCGCAATCGGGGCAACCTGCCAGCTGATCTGCCGCGCATCGAACAGGTGATCGAACCGGAAACGCTGGACTGCCCCTGTGGCTGCGGGGCCATGCACCGCATCGGCGAGGATCGCACAGAACGCCTGGACATCGTGCCTGCGCAAGTGCGCGTGATCGTCACGGTGCGCCCCAAGTATGCCTGCCGTGCATGCACCAACGGTGTCAGCCAGGCCCCTGCGCCCGCCCACCTGATCGAGGGCGGATTGCCCACCGAAGGCGCCATCGCCCACGTGCTGGTCTGCAAATTCTCGGACCATTTGCCATTATATCGGCTAAGCCAAATCCTGGCCCGATCCGGGATCGACATTCAGCGTAGCACCTTGGCCGATTGGGTCGGGACCGCTGCCTTCCATCTGGCGCCGGTGGTGGACAGGCTTTCCGAGCATCTGAAGGCATCGGGCAAGCTCTTCATGGATGAAACAACCGCCCCGGTCCTTGATCCGGGACGTGGCAAAACCAAAACCGGCTATCTCTGGGCTTTGGCGCGCGACGATCGCGGCTGGGGCGGAGAGGACCCGCCCGGCGTGGTCTTTACCTATGCCCCAAACCGCGCGGGGAAAAATGCAGAGCAAATCCTGCAGGGCTTTGACGGCACTCTGCAGCTGGACGGCTATTCCGGCTACGACCGCCTGACGCGCCCCTCCCGCACGGGCGGCGCACCGATCAAGGTCGCCCATTGTTGGGCGCACGCGCGCCGCAAGCTCAAGGAAATCTTCGACCAGGACGGTTCGCAAATCGCGGCCGAGGGCCTGCGTCAGATCGCAGAGTTCTACCGGATCGAGGCGGAAATCCGCGGCATGGGACCGGGCCAGCGCCTATCGGCGCGGCAAGCCCGTACTGCGCCCTTGGTCGCGGCCTTCGGAGAATGGCTGCAAGCACAACGCCTGCGCATCTCGGCCAAGTCGCGGCTAGGTGAGAAGCTGACCTACATCCACCGCCAGTGGGACGGTCTACAAACTTTCCTGTCCGATGGCCGCGTCGAGATCGACTCCAACGCTGTCGAGAACCTCATTCGCCCCATCGCCCTGACAAGGAAGAATGCGCTCTTTGCCGGTCATGACGAAGGTGCCAGGGTTTGGGGCCACATCGCCTCCCTGATCGCGACCGCAAAGGTCAACGATGTCGAACCCTTCGCCTACCTCAAGGCAACTCTCGAAGCTATCGCCGCTGGCCACCCGAGAAGCCGCATCGACGAATTGCTCCCCTGGAACTTCAAACCCACAAGCTGAAATCCCGTGGCGTGCAGACACCGCTTACGAAGGTCTCGCTCTTGGTCATGTTCTTGTTGTTCTCGAAGACGTCCATGCCTTGGGTCAGCAGCGCCATGATTTGTGCTTCGTCGATGGCTTTCTTGCGGAGGGCTTTGACGATGACGCCCTCTATGATCATCTGCTGAGCCGTGATCTGCCCCGCAATCACCTCGATGCTGCGCTCGAGATCTTTCATCTTGCTCATGAGTACTTTGACCCGTTAGGCGTGAAGTTCCAAGGCATCAGGCTTTTGATGTCGTCCTGCATATGTCGGTCCAATATCTTGTCCAGCACGTGTTCCAGATAGGCCTGCGGGTTGATGAAGTTCAGCTTGCAGGTACCCATCAGCGATGCCATGCGTGCCCATTTGACCGCCCCGTCGTCGTTTCCCGCAAAGAGTGCATTCTTCCTTGTCAGAGGGATCGGACGAATTGCGTTCTCTACTGCATTCGTACCCATCTCGGTGCAGCCATCGTCAAGGAACCGGGTCAGGCCCATCCATCGTTTGAGGCCATACCTCATATGGCGGGCCAGATCCGAGCTTGAAGAGAGCAGGTCAAGTTGCCCTTCCAGCCAAAGACGCAGGGCAGCCACGATGGGCTTGGAAAGCTGTTGCCTGACGGCGCGCCGAACGCCCGGCGCTTTGCCGCGGATATCAGCCTCGATCCGATAAAGCTGCGCGATGCGATTGGTCATTTCCAGACAAATCGGGGAATGTGTCGTGCGGCTATATTCGACGAACCGGCGTCGCCAATGCGTCCAGCAATAGGCCATCGCCCAAGGGTCGTTGGTTTTCTTCGGATCACTCAAGATATCGTATCCGGCATAGCCATCAACGGTCAGCTGGCGCCCCTGGAAGTCGCGGAAGATCTCTTGCGCAGTTTTGGCGCTCCGGCTTCTGGAATGCTGGAACACCACGATCGGCGGATCGCCTCCTCCCCAGCCCCGTTGGTCGCGCACTACGGCTCAGAGATAGTCCTTTCGGGTTTTTCCAGTGCGTGGGGCCAAGACCGGAACCGTGGTCTCGTCTGCGAAGAGATGGTCACTCGCTTTCAGGTCGTCGATCAAAGCGTCGATGAGCGGCGCGAGGTGGAATGCGACGCGCCCCGCCCAATTTGCCAGCATGGTGCGATCAATCTCGATCCCCTCCCGGCGCCAGATCTCGGCTTGTCGGTAGAAGGGGAGGTGATCGCAGAATTTGGACACGACAGCATGGATGGCGAACCGGTTGGTCCCAAGACCGCGCGGCACAAGGAATTCCGGCGCCGGGGCTTGCGCGTGGGTTGCGCCCTTGCACGCCCGGCACATGTATTTGGGACGCACGGTGACCAAGACCCTGAACCGGGCTGGCACGACATCGAGCCGTTCGGTGCGATCCTCCCCGACACGAACCATCTCACCGCACCCACAGGGGCAGGC
>NZ_JAOARZ010000006.1:0-52747 GCF_025210255.1 Donghicola sp.
GAGGGGCCTTCTACGGATAGCTGTGGAGAGTCGCAACCCCCAAAACAAGACAAAATTCAAAAAACTCAAAAAAATCAAAAATACACAAAATCAAACAACAAAAAGCAAAACCAACCAATCAGCGCAAAGATGGAGGGAGGGGTCTGTCACCCCCCTTTGTTTTGGGGTTAACTCCGCCCCACACAACCACGGGAAGACACCAGCGCAATGGACAGCACGGTTCGCCAAAAAAGCTCTGACGTTATCAGTGCCGCATTAACCAAGCGTATCGTGCAGGGAGAGCTGAAACCCGGTGACAAGCTGCGACAGGACCATATCGCCAAAGAGTTCGGCGCAAGCCACGTGCCAGTTCGTGAGGCGCTCTTGCATCTTGTTGGCCGCGGGCTCGCGGTCGCCCTGCCCCGCCAAGGTGTACGCGTCGCACCGCTGGACCCTGACGCAGTCAAAGAACTCAAGGTCATGCGACTCGCTCTGGAACCTGTGGCTCTGCGTCACTCTATTCCCCGCCTTTCCGAAGCCCAAATTCGCCGCGCCGAAGAGTTGCAAAGAATTTGCGATCAAGCCGAAAACGTCAAAACATGGGAAGCTGCCAATCGCGGTTTCCATCTGGCGACTATTGCGGCCTGCGACATGCCCCGACTGATCGGAGAGATTGACGACCTGCAGCTTCTGTCAGCGCGCCATTTCCTGCAACATGGCGCGGACCGGTGGCGCCGTCGCGAAGATTTGGAGCATCGTGCCATCATGACGGCAGTGCGAAAACGCGACATCGAGGGCGCGGTCATGGTGCTGCAACGCCACATCAGCCGGTTCGGGTAATCAAGGTTTGGTCGCGATAACCCAAACAGGGTGGTAGGTCAGCGGCACCCGCCCCGCGACAGCAAATCGGTCGACATAGGCCTGCGAGAACTGCTCTAGATCCCGCCGGGTCCATCGCCCCGATGCACGGCCGTTTACCCCAGTACGACGCAAATGGCGAAGCACATCGGTCGGGCTGTCAAACCAAAGTTTAAAAGTGCCCCCCTCTAGGTCAATAACCCTCAGGTTACAGCACAGTGCAGCCTCTATCCTGTCCGTCGTGATGTACCCAGGCGCACCCGCATCAGATCCCAGAGCCTGCAACTCGACAAATTGCTGCGGCCCGAAGGTCGACAGCGCAAGCCAGCCCTGCGGCGCCAAATGCTCGGCAAGTCTTCGCAGCAGCGCATCGGGGTCATCAAGCCATTGGAGCGCAGAGGCCGACGCGATCAGATCGACATCCGCAGGCCAAGCGACGGCTTCAACCGCCCCCCCAATAAAAGCCTCGAACGGAACGGCGATATCCCGCGCCACATCGGCGACCAGATCATTCAGGATTGTTCGTTCAATCTGCAGCGCTTGATGAAGCGGCTCGGTCAGGTGGCCCGTCCCACAGCCAAACTCGAAAAGGCTTCGGAAATGCGTGGTCGGGCAAACACGCAGCAGACGCCGCACGAGCAATCGGGCAATCCGCCGCTGGGGACTCGCTTCGGCGCTGTAGCTCGACAAGCTCCGTCGGAAGCTGTCGTGGACTTTGTGATCGCGTATCGGGGTCATGCCCGCCAATCCCCCCACGTCTGCCCAACTGCAAACGGAGAATGAGGCGCAGAGTCCAACCAGCGCACATCGTCAGCCTGATCCGCCCAAGCCGCCTGCAGGGCCGCTGGTGGAAAAATACGGTCCTTGCGCGACAGCCAAATACGGTCAAACCGCAGCGCTGAAGCCTGCCCGCGCTGCGCTACGGCGCGCAATTCTGCGCGGCGTGCTTCGAGATCAATGGCAGGAGCAGGCTTTACACCGGCGCGACGGCAGAAGCTGGAAAAGCTCGCCACACTCAGTCCAGAAGCAGTCGCTTCGACCATCTCGGCCGAAATTCCATGTGAGGCGCTCACCGGATCTAGAGTGCCATTCACGGCGACCTTCCGATCAAACTGATCTCCGTGCGCCGCTATCCAGTGCCCAGCCGCAGCGACACCAAAAGAGAACGCAACCAGCAATCGGGTTTCATAACCCCCGAGATTAGGCAATGCCCCGTTAAGGCTCCGCCAGTCTTCGACGAAAAGAAGGTCAGAGTCCCCCTTCAGTGCAGCAAAGGGTGCGGACCCTAGGGCCCACCCGCCGAAAACCACAATCACCTCTTGTGATCCGGTGCGCTGAAGCCACTCCGAACGCATTATGCCCCCTTGGCCAAATCCAGCATAGCAGCGGTGATGCGGCTCAAATCCTCAGGCTCGGTGATGAAGGGCGGCATGGTGTAAATATTGTGCGCGAAAGGGCGCAAATAGACGCCGGACTCGCGCGCCTTGCCGTGCGCGATCGAGGTGTCTTGCCATTCCGCCATCTGGATCACGCCAATCGCCCCCAGCACGCGCACATCCACCACCCCGTCATAGGCGCGCGCAGGCTCTAATTCCTCGCGCATCTGCGCTTCGATCTGAGCCACGCGGTTTTGCCACGTGCCATCTGCCATCAGGTCAAGGCTCGCGCAGGCCGCTGCGCAGGCCAGCGGATTGCCCATAAAGGTCGGCCCATGCATGAACACGCCCGCCTCGGACTCGCCGATGCCGTAGGCCACATCCTTGGTCGCGACGGTCGCCGCAAAGCTGATGTGTCCACCTGTTAACGCTTTTCCCAGACAGATGATGTCAGGGACAACGCCAGCGTGCTGTAGGGCAAAGGCTTTCCCGGTGCGGCCAAATCCTGTGGCGATCTCATCAAAGATCAGCAGGATGCCGTGCGCATCACAACTTTTGCGCAGTTCAACAAGAAACTGCGGATGGTAAAAGTACATCCCGCCAGCGCCCTGCACGACGGGCTCTAGAATAACAGCAGCCAAATTGTCGGCTTGCTCGGTCAGCAGCGCCTCCATCTCGGCAACACCATTCAGCGCGGGATTATCAGGCCACTCCTGCCCCATCTGCACCGACGGGCGCGGCAGAAAGTGTTCGATCCCGAGCGCGCCACGGAAGAGCCCGTGCATCCCGTTCACGGGATCACAAACGCTCATCGCTTTCCACGTGTCGCCGTGATAGCCCCCGCGAATAGTGGCAAAGCCTGTCCGACCCGTGCGCCCCATCGCCATTTGGTACTGAACCGCCATCTTCATGGCGACCTCGACCGACACAGATCCACTGTCGCAATAGAACACGCGATCCAAGGCATCGGGCAGCATGCCTATCAAACGCTTTCCCAGTTCCACCGCCGGATCATGGGTCAGGCCGCCGAACATCACGTGGGGCAAGCTGTCCAACTGATCATGCATCGCCTGCACGATCTGTGGGTGACGGTGACCGTGGATCGTGCACCACCAAGACGACATCGCATCGATCACACGGGAGCCATCATCCAGAGTCAGCCAGATGCCCTCGGCCTCTTTGACCAGATGTACGGGGCCAGGCTTGGCGACGTTGGTGTAGGGGTGCCACAGATGGTCGCGGTCGAACTCAAGCGGGGTCATAGGTGATCCTTGATCCGGTCCATGTCGATACCCTCGAAAGCTTTAGCGAGAGCTGCGGTCGTCACTTCGGGCATAACATCCAGTCGCCCCAGCGACGCAACGAGACCCATCTGGCAAATAGTCTCTTCGACCTCTGGCTCAGGCTCGCCAATGAATGCGACACCGACGACAAGACAGCCCTCGGCCCGCAACGCGCGCAGGGACAAGAGAGTGTGGTTGATCGTTCCAAGCTGCGTGCGGGCACAAAGAATCACCGGCTTTTGCCAACGAGCAAACACATCCAGATAGGTAACCTGCCGGTTGAGAGGAACCATTAGACCCCCTGCCCCCTCGACAACCAAGGGCCCCTCAACTTCGGGAATCTCTAGATCGGTGTCGATTTCAACGCTCTCTGCTTCGGCTGACAGGTGCGGCGAGGCGGGCATGTCCAGACGGTACGCCTCGGGCAACGCGGGACGGCCAGACAGCCGCGTGACGATTTCGGTGTCGGTTTCTTCTTCCAGTCCCGACTGGACGGGCTTCCAATAAGTCGCGCCAAGGGCTGCGGTCAGTCCCGCGCTAAAGATCGTTTTGCCGATGCCGGTGTCGGTTCCGGTGACGATGATCGCGCTCATGCGGCCTCCTGTTGGCGGGAAATGTGTTCAAAGAGGGATGTGATGTCCGCGTGGGTCACGTTGCCAGTGATCGAAACGCGCAAGCGCGACGTATTGCGCGGCACGGTCGGCGGGCGGATACCGCGCACATCAAAACCAGCGTGCTGCAACGCCTCGGCGCGGGCCATGGTCGGTTTATCCGCCCCGATGATCACGGGAATGATCTGGCTTTGCAGGTCGTTCAGGCCACAGAGGCGCGCGGCCTCTTGGTGGGCGTGAGCGATACGCGCTTCCGCCGCGTCCTTGTACTGCGGCTGGGACTGCAAAGCACCGATCGCGGCACGCACCAGAGCCGCATCGAAAGGTGACGGTGCCGTCGCAAAGATAAAGGGCCGCGCACGATTGATCAGTGTATCGATCAGCACCCGCGCTCCACAGATCAACGCACCCGACACCCCAAGGCCCTTGCCGCAGGTATGCAGGGTCAGCACCTCGACGCCATCATAGCCATGGCCCATGCCCTGTCCCACCGATCCAAACACGCCGGTTGCATGGGCTTCGTCCACCACAAGGATCGCGCCGACATCGCGGGCCAGCGCGGCGAAATCGGCCAATGGCGCAATGTCGCCCTCCATGGAATAGACGCTCTCAACCGCGATCCAGATTTGGCCATCGCCGCCCTTTGCCTGCCAGTCCGACAGTTTCAGACGCGCATCTGCGGCATTATTATGGGCAAAGCTGACCAGATCGGCGCGGCCCAACCGCATCCCGTCGTGTGCGCTCGCGTGGACCAGTTCATCATATAGAACCAGATCGCCTACGGCTGGCAGTGTCGAGAACAGCGCCACATTCCCCTGAAAACCGCCACCCATATAGAGTGTCGCTTCGGACCCAAAGAACGCGGCAGCCTCGGCCTCCAATGCTTCGTGCTCTAGATGGTTGCCGCGCAATAGGCGCGACCCACCTGACCCGAGCGGGACGCCACGCTCTAGCGCATCTAACGCTGCGCGCTTCAACACGTCAGAGCCAGCCAGCCCCAAGTAGTCGTTGGACGCAAAGTCTAGACCGGCGCGGGGCGCAAGGCGGCGCAGCCGTCCGCGCGATGCGAGCGACTGCAAGCCGGTTTCGTGTCGGGTCAGAGCCTTCATCGGTCTGGCTTATTCGGCCGCCGTAGCTGCCGCAGCATCCGCCGCTTCGTTCTTGCAGACGCGACCTTCGGTAAAGGCTTCCATGGTTTCCAGCCCCAGCTTGGCGAACAGGATCGCGTCCTTGTCCTCTTCGGGGTTGTCGGCGGTCAGCAGGGTGTCGCCCACAAAGATCGAGTTCGCACCGGCAAAGAAGCACATCGCCTGCAGTTCGTCGCTCATATCGGTGCGGCCCGCGGACAGACGCACGTGGCTGGTCGGCATCAGGATACGCGCCAGCGCGACGGTGCGGACAAATTCGATCGGGTCCAGCTTCTCGACATTGGCCAAAGGCGTATCGGGCTGGGGCATCAGCATGTTCACAGGCACCGAGTCGGGCGCTTCGGGCAGGTTCGCCAAAGTGACCAGCATTTCCACACGGTCCATCATCTGCTCGCCCATGCCAACGATCCCGCCAGAGCACACCTTGATCCCCGCCTCGCGTACGCGGGTCAGGGTCGCCAAACGCTCGTCAAAGCTGCGGGTGGTGATGATCTCTTTATAATAGCGCTCGGACGTGTCGATGTTGTGGTTGTAGTAATCGAGACCGGCATCCTTCAGGCGGGCAACCTGATTATCCTCGAGCATGCCGAGGGTCATACAGGTTTCCATACCCAGCTCTTTGACGCCTTCGACCATGGCGGTCAGCACATCCATGTCGCGGTCCTTGGGGCTGCTCCATGCGGCCCCCATGCAGTAGCGGGTCGCGCCGCCCTCTTTGGCTTTCTTGGCCTGCGCGATCACGCGCTCGACCTCTATCAGCTTGGATGCGGGCAGTTTTGAGCCATTGCGGGCCGACTGCGAACAATAGGCGCAATCTTCGGCGCAGCCACCGGTCTTGATCGACAAAAGTTTGGAGCGCTGAACTTGATTGGGATCGAAGTGGGCGCGGTGAACGGTCTGAGCCTCATAGAGCAGGTGCATGAGCGGCTTGTTGTAAATCTCGCGCGCCTCTTCGACAGTCCAATTTTGCTGGCCAGCCATGCCGCCCTCCATTTTATAGATAATTTTTGCGGGTCTCCCCTATCCCCGTTGGTTTTATCTATCACGACACACATTGCAAGCATGTCAGCGCCAACAACCGTGCCCCCAAAGATGAAAATCACGAGTCTTTTCAGCAAAGACCCTGTACAGAACACATCAATTGCTATAGGCGGGCGCGATTGCCGCCGGGACTAGTGCTGTATGGATGCGCCGCCCCTTCCGCGAAAACTGCGGATTTGCGGCCAAATCCTCTGACTTGAAAGCAGACAAGCACGTGAAAAACACCCTCGCACAGGCGCTGGAGCGCCGTGGATATTCCAGCCTTACTCCCGTTCAAGAAGCTGTGAGCAATCCTGAACTCGGCACCCAAGACATGCTGGTGTCGGCCCAAACCGGCTCTGGTAAAACTGTTGGCTTCGGTCTGGCCATCGCAAACGCGATTCTCGGCGATGCCGACACATTCGGCGCCGCAGAAGCGCCCTTGGCCCTAATCATCGCCCCTACCCGCGAACTGGCCCTGCAGGTCAAACGCGAGCTGGTATGGCTGTACGAAGATGCTGGCGCCTTTCTTGCGTCCTGCGTTGGCGGCATGGACTTCCGCGATGAAAAGCGTGCGCTCGCTCGCGGCGCGCACATTGTTGTCGCCACCCCCGGCCGTCTGCGTGACCACATCCAGCGCGACACCATCGACCTGAGCAACGTCCGCGCCGTGGTGCTGGACGAAGCAGACGAGATGCTGGACCTTGGCTTCTCCGAAGATCTGGAGTTCATTCTGGGCTCCTGCCCCGAAGAGCGTCAGACCCTGCTGTTTTCGGCCACCGTGCCCAAAGAAATCGAGCGCATGGCCAAGAAGTACCAGCGCGATGCCCTGCGCATCAGCACGGTCTCCGAGCAAAAGCAGCACTCCGACATCGAATACCGCGCCATGGTCGTCAATGACCGCGACTCGGAAAACGCGATCATCAACGTTCTGCGGTATTACGAGGCACCTAACGCGATCATCTTTGCGAACACCCGTGCAATGGTGGCCCGCATGACATCGCGCCTGTCGAACCGTGGTTTCTCGGTCGTGGCTCTGTCGGGCGAGTTGACTCAGACCGAACGCACCCACGCGCTGCAAGCGATGCGCGATGGCCGTGCCCGTGTTTGTGTGGCGACCGACGTAGCGGCGCGCGGCATCGACCTGCCCAATCTGGAACTGGTGATTCACGCAGAACTGCCCAGCAACCATGAAACCCTGCTGCACCGTTCGGGCCGGACCGGCCGCGCGGGCCGCAAGGGCGTTAGCTCGTTGATGGTGACCCCGAAGAACCGCAAGAAAGCAGAGCGCCTGCTGAAATGGGCCAAGCTGAATGCGACCTGGGGCTCTGCCCCGTCCGCCGAAGAAGTGGCTGCCAAGGATTCGGAGCGCATGCTGGCAGACGAGTCGTGGCAGGATACGCCTACCTCGACAGAACAGCCCACTGTGGACCTGCTGACCCAGACCTTCAGCGTCGAGCAACTGGCTCTGGCTTACTTGCGCGCCCTGAACACGGGCCGTTCGGCCCCCGAAGAGATTGACCAGATGTCCGTGGACGCGCCCGCGCCGAGAAAACAGCGCGAAGAGTTCACCGAGTCGGTCTGGTTCCAGATGGACGCCGGTCACAACCAGAACGTCACCCCGCGCTGGATGCTGCCGATGATCTGCCGTGCCGGCGACATCACCAAGGACGAAATCGGCGCGATGCGCATCCTGGACACCGTCAGCTACATTGAGTTGCGTGCCGATGCTGTTGCCGGATTCTTGGACGAAATCGGTGCGTCGATGACCACTGATCGTGGCTACGTTCTGAAACAACTGGACGAGGCCCCCAAGCTGTCCAAGCCCCAGCCGCGCAGCAAGTCGAACCGAAAATTCGCGGAAAAGAACGACCGTCCCTTCAAGCGCAAGCGCGAGGATGAGGACCGTCCGCGTCCCGCCTCTGAGGAACGTGCGCCTCGCCCTGCAGGTGATCGTCCAGAGCGTAGCGAACGCCCCGCGCCCCGTCCCGCCGAAGCCCACGGCCCCGTTGCCCGCAAGACCAAACCGGTCTGGGGTGACAAACCCGCTGGCGACAAGCCCAAGTCGGACAAGCCGCGCTGGGACAAAACCAAACGTGAAGATCGCGATGACCGTCCCCGCGCACCGCGCTCTGACGATCGCCCCGGCAAGCCCGGCGGGAAACCAGCAGGCCGCAAGTTTGGCGATGACCGCGGTGGGAAGCCTTCGGGCAAGCGCCCGTTCAACAAGGACGGCAAAAGCGGCTTTGGCAAGGACGACCGCAAAGGCGGGAAACCTGACGGTGCGAAACGCGGCTTTGGCGCGAAACCGGGCCGCCCCGCGGGCAAAGGCGGCGACGCGACGCCCTTCCGAAAACCGGCCAAAGGCGGCAAACCGGGCAAACCCGGCGGCGCCTACAGCAAGCGCCCATAATTGACCAGAACACACCGCCCCGGCTGACCTTCAGTCCGGGGCGGCTTCGTACTGGAACCTTGTTTCTCGGGTCGGTATAGACTCAGCGAAAGCCAAAGGAATTGTTATGAAAAAGCTTCTTCTCGCGCTGCTCTGCACCGCCTCGCCGGCCCTGTCGGACACTCTCTATTTTTCGGCAATCCCTGACGACGACGAAACCCGCCTGATCGAACGCTTTGGCGCGGTCGCCGACTACCTTGAGGCCGAGCTTGGCGTCGCTGTCGAATACGTTCCTGTTAAAGATTATGGCGCGGCGGTCATGGCGTTCCGCAACGACCAGATTCAGCTGGGTTGGTTCGGCGGCTTGTCCGGCGTTCAGGCGCGTCTGGCGGTTCCCGGCTCGCAAGCCATCGCCCAAGGCGCCGAGGACGAAAGCTTCGTCACCTACTTCATCGCGAACACTGACACCGGCCTGACCGAAGCAGATGCCCTGCCCGACCTGTCGGGGCTCAGCTTTACCTTTGGCGCGCAGACCTCGACCTCGGGCCGTTTGATGCCCGAATTCTACATCCGCGAGCTGACCGGCAAAGCGCCAGAAGACCTGTTCAGCACTGTGGGCTTCAGCGGCGACCACGGCCAGACCCTGCGTTTGGTGGCCTCTGGCGCCTATGACGTCGGCGCGCTCAACTACACCGTTTATGACACTGCCGCAGCAGAAGCGGATCAGGCCACCGTCATCTGGAAAACCCCGCCCTACCCCGATTACAACTGGACCATCCGCGGCGACGTGGATGCACGCTTTGGCGAGGGCTTCACCCAAAAAGTCCAAGATGCCCTGCTCGGCATGGATGACGCGGACCTGCTCGCCAGCTTCCCGCGCTCTGAATTCATCGCGGCGGACAACAACATGTACCAGCCAATCGAGGACACGGCCCGCGCCCTCGACATCATCGACTGATGACGACTCTGCTCACGCTGCAAAACGAGACGCTGGGATGGGGCGAGAAGCCCGTGCTCACTGGTGTCTCGCTTTCGGTCCAGCAAGGCGAGCGGATCGCCTTGCTTGGCCCCAGCGGCGTCGGCAAAAGCACTTTGCTTCATACAATGTTTTCGCGACTTGCGGACCAGCGGGTCGCCTTGGCGCCCCAAGAGGCTGGGCTTGTTGCGCAACTCAGCGTCTTTCACAACGTGTGGATGGGCTGTCTGGACGACTTCAGCACACCCCGCAATTTGCGCACGCTTCTCTGGCCCTCAGCGACTGAACGCGCCAAAGTCGAAGACGTCCTCTCACAGACGGGCCTTGGCGGCCTTGCTCGGCGCAAGGTCAGCGCGCTCTCTGGTGGACAAAAACAGCGGGTTGCCTTGTCGCGCGCCCTCCTGCGTCGCGGGGCGGTGGTGATCGCTGATGAACCTGTTTCTGCTGTTGATCCGGCCCAAGCGCGCGATTTGCTGCGCACCGTCACCCAAACGTTTCAAACAAGTGTGCTCGCCCTACACGATGTGGCCCTCGCGCAAGACTATGCGACACGGATTATCGGCCTGAGGGCCGGCAAAGTCGCCATTGATTGCGCAGCCGACGCGCTGTCACAAGCTGATATCATGAGCCTTTATTCATGAGCCTGAGCGGCCGTCATCTACTTCTGGGACTGGTTGGGTCGTGTTTGCTGGCGCTTTTCTTTGTCGACCTGAATGCAGGCGGACCCGATCCGTGGCTGACCCTAAGCCGCATCGCCCAAGGCCTGCTCACCCCAAGTTTTCATAACCCCGGTGAGTTGCTGCGCGCAGCAGGCCTCACGCTTGCCTTTGCCTTTTGTGGCGTCGCCTTTGGCGCGACAATCGGACTTGTTCTAGCCCCGTTCTACCGCCTCCGCCGTGTCAGGTGGCCCTGTATTGCAATCCGCGCGCTTCACGAGATCTTCTGGGCCTTGCTGCTGCTGAATATCACGGGGCTGTCGCCACTGACGGGCGTTTTGGCGATCGGCCTGCCCTACACTGGTATCTTCGCCAAAGTCTTTTCCGAATATCTGGACGAAGCCGACGCTCGCGCCGAGGCTGCACTTCCTCAGGTCGCATCTCCCTTGCTCCGCCTGCTTTGGGTGCGCCTGCCCGCGAGCTTGCCACAGATCAGGACCTATAGCCTCTATCGACTGGAATGTGGGCTTCGGTCCAGCGCTGTGCTCGGTTTCATCGGTTTGCCGACTCTTGGCTTCCACCTCGAAAGCTACTTCAAGCAAGCCTACTACGCCGAAGCCGCAGCGGTGTTCCTGATATTCCTCGCACTGATCCTGCCGCTACGCCACTGGGTGCGCTGGCGGCTGGTCCCGTTATTTATCGGAATGTCGATTTGGGCTCTGGCACAAGTGCCCTTTCCCCCCATAGGACAAGGCGCTGCGTGGCGCTTTCTAGCCGATCTCGTGCCCGCCCCCGCGCGGATCGAAGCGGATTGGCTGCCATGGCTTGAAAAGGTTCTTATTGACCAAGCGCTACCCGGCGCCATCGCGACCCTCAGCCTGTCGCAGATCGCCTTGGGTGGTGCGACGGTGATGGCAGCACTCAGCTTCCCAATCATTGTGCCGCGCGTGGCCGGCCACATCGGGGCAATGCTGGGACATGGTATCTTGGTCATTCTCCGCTCTACGCCGGAGTACATGCTCGCCTTTGTCCTCTTGCAAATTCTGGGCCCGTCCATGCTGCCCGCGATCATCGCTCTCGCGCTGCACAATGGCGCAATCATTGCTCATCTGCTGGGGCGCCAATCCGGTGACCTAACAATCCGACCCGACGCGCCGCGAGGTTTGAATTTCTGGGCTTGGGAGCTTTTCCCCCGCTTAACCGGAAACTTCTGGGCCCTGTGTCTCTACCGCTGGGAAATCATCCTTCGTGAAAGCGCAATCATGGGCCTGCTCGGCATTACAACGCTTGGCTTTTATGTGCAGGCCAACTTACAGCAGTTACGGATAGATCGTGCGCTACTCTTGCTCTCTGTTACAATTGTGCTTACGGCGTTGATCGATACCGCATCAAGAGCGCTACGCCGCCGCATGCAGGCCCAACAGGTACTGCGCATCGAAGGCACCCGTGGAAGTGCCACAAAGGCGTAACGCGACGGCATGTCCAACAACCGCCGATAGAATGTAAAACCTACCATATCGGATAGTATGAGCTTCCCTACTGTCAATTTTGACTAAAGGCTTGTAGTCTTGACGGGTTATACGTTTTGTTGGCAGATACAACTTATTAGGTGGATAAGTTATATCCCAAGGAAAGTTACTTCATGTCTCATGCCTCTCAACTGCCGAGAGGTTTTGAACGAGTCCGAGGCAAAGTAGGTCTGCGCACCTTAGCATTCTATGCTCTGCCACTAATTGTACTGATTACATCAATCTCGGCTCTCTCAGGTTGGTATTTCGGAATCGCCCGCCTCCTGGATATTTGGCCAGGCTTTTCCTTGATGTCTTTCAACACGGCGCTCAGCTTTGTCTTTGCGTCGTTGATGGTCTTTGCTCTGAACGCCGAGAACGAGAAATTCAGCTTCGGCTTTGGCGTACTGACAGGTGTACTCCCGACGCTCAGCCTCTTGAAATATGCTGGCTTGCTGACCTTGCCCGTCGACGACCTGCTGTTCGACACGACATCATCCGGTGGCTTTATGGCGGCAAACACAGCGGTTGGTTTGTTCGTCGCTGCGGTGACGGGAGTCCTCAGGTCGCTTATGGGTGACAAGCCTTGGGTCAGTGCGACGATCGCGGCGTTGGGGCTGGCCATTCTGGGGTTAGGGCTGACCGGCCTTGCGACGTATGGGGTCAACATTATGGCCTCTTATATGTGGGTCGCGTTGACGGGAATGGCCCTGCATACAGCCATGAATTTCGTAGTCCTTGGCCTAGCGATCGGACTGGCCAGTCGCGGCTTGCAAACGACCGTCCCCAATCAGCGCAAGGAAATTTTTGTCACCTCTGCGGTGGTACTGGTCGCCGTCTTCATCACCTGCGGGATCTGGCGTCATTTGCTGGAGAGCGACCGGCAAAACACGGTCGATGGCGTCCACCACGAATTGAGTTTTATCCAAGAGTTGATCAGCGTCGAATTCGAAAATCTGCAAGAGGCGCTTGAACGCATGGCGGATCGGCAAGCAGCGCGAGATGTGATCACCGCTGAGGGCTGGCAAGCGGACGCGGAAAAATATGCCGCAGATTTCCAGCAAATCCCTGGGATCGGCCTCGTGGACACCGACTACAAGATCATCGGGGTTGCTCCGTTCAAAGAACTTCAGCCGGCCATGGGAGTTGGGCCGAATTTCAACCCAGATCGCACCGAGGCCATGTACGAGGCTGTTCTGCGCGGCTCCAGCGTACTAACAAAGCCCTTTGTCCTGTCGACGGGTCGCCAGAGCATCGTTCTATTCTCACCAATCATCCGCGACACCGAATTCCGCGGATTGATCGCCGCATCCATCGAACTCAAACCGATGATCACCGCTTGGCTACGGGAAGACTTCGTAAACTTCTCGGTCGAGATTTGGGACGAAGATGCCACGATACTGTCCATCCCATCGCAATTCGAAACCGCACCATCCTTTGCGGATCAGCGAGAAATCAGCGTTCTGAACAGAACATGGTCACTGCGCATGGTCCCCGACAAAGGCTTTGTGCGCGCAGAAGTTCAGACGCTATCGCAAGCCGTCCTGCCCATGGGTATGATCGTGACCTTGCTCTTGGCGATTGCAATCAACCGGAGCATGGCCGTCTCTCATCAGAATGATCTGCTCAAAATCACAACCCATGATCTGCAGAACCGCGAAGCGCGCTTGGAGTACATGGCCCAAGAGCGCGAGTTGGTAATCTCGAACACTTCAGAGGCGTTGATTTACCTAGATCGGCATAAAAATGTACGCCTCGCCAACGACGCCGCAGCTAGGCTTCTAAAGACCGAACGCTGTCTGCTTGTCGGACGCCACTTTTCAGCTCTGCCTTTCTTTTATGCCCAATCCAAGAGCAAGCCGACGATTGACCAATTGATTGAATTTGGCCGGATCGAAGATATCGAGCTGCATCCAGCGAACTATGGCGACCACCCACTCAGCCTGTCTTTGTCGGCAACGCCAATTGCCTCGGACTCAGGACGAGAAGAGGGCTATGTCATCGTGTTTTACGACATAACAGACCGTCGCCACCTAGAGCAGTCGCAAATTGCCCTACTGGAGTCGTTGGAAAGGTCGAACGAAGAACTGACGCAATTCGCCCACATCTGTTCGCACGACTTGCAAGAGCCCTTCCGTATGATCGGTGCGTTCTCTGAATTGCTGGAAACCCATTTAAACAGCCAAGGTCAAGACGACGAGCAAACCACGCTCTATCTGAAATTCCTGACTGATGCGTCTGACCGCGGGATGTGCCTGATCCGAGATATCTTGGACTACAGCCGTGTTGAACACGGCAGCGATCAGCTCACTCTGGTCGACAGCCGCGTCGTCGTGCACGAGATTTTTGCCAACTTCCGCGGAACCTCGGAGCGCAAGCTGGAGTTAACTCAGGAAGACTTGCCCTCTGTGCCATTCAGCAGAGTGCAGTTAATGCAGTTGTTCCAGAACCTGATCGGGAACGCGATCAAATATGCCAAAGCCGAAGGCCCCATCCGCGTGCACGTGCGCTGCCGCGACCAAGGTGATGTTTGGCGCTTTGAGGTTCAGGATAACGGCATCGGTATTGCCGAAAAGAACCTGAGTAAGATTTTCGAGATTTTCAAACGCCTCCATCGTCGTGACCAAATCCCCGGAACGGGGATCGGACTCGCGATTTGCCGCAAGATCGTCGAACGCCACGGCGGCACCATCTCGGTCGAGTCCACGTTTGGCGAGGGGTCTACATTCTATTTCACCCTACCAAAACAAGGGGAACACACAGCATGAGTCACGCGGATAAAGTCGTTATCCTGCTGGTCGAAGACAACGAGGGCGACATCGTTCTAACCCAAGTTGCTATGCGCGAGGCAAAGTTGGCGAACCACTTGCTGATCGCCCGCGACGGGGACGAGGCATTGGACATCCTATTCAAGCGCAACGGGTACGAAGATGCGCCGACGCCGGATTTGATCCTACTAGATTTGAACCTGCCCAAGACCGATGGCCACGAGGTTTTGGCGTCGATGAAGGCCCAAGAGGATTTGCGACGCATTCCAGTCGTTGTGTTAACTACGTCAGAGTCCGATGCGGACCGGATCAAGAGTTACAACCTTCATGCAAATTGTTTTGTCTCCAAGCCGCTCAAGGCGTCGTCCTTTGTTAAAGTGGTCCAAGACATCGAGTTCTTTTGGCTGAGCATCGTCCGGTTGCCCCCAAAACCGGCCACAGAATGAAGAGGCATCTATGGTAAAAGATCGGCAGAACGACCGGCTCTCTTACGATGCAGTATTCGAGAGCTTTAACCTTTACATCAGTGCCCTGCATCATGACGTGTCCGCCTCTTTGCGTCACAGCAACGGCTTTGCAACGCTCTTAAAAGAGGACGCGAAGACAGATCCAGACGCTCTGGAAAACTGGACCGAGCAGATCATCAATGCCTCTCAGAAGGGGCAAACAATCCTTCAGCTGCTCACCCAATGCATGCGCCGCGCTTTGGCTACGAACAACCCAGAGCGCATCACCAAGCTCGAGGAAATCGTCGGCAGGCTAGAGCTCTCGTCTGCACTGTCATTCGACGTGTCACAAGATCCCTTCACTGATCCGGTCAAACTCGAAGAAATTTATCTGGCGCTGGACAAATCACTCCACATGGTCAGTTCCGAACCGGAAGCCTGTACGATCAGAACGGTTCGCGAAGAAGGTCGCCGGTATCTGCGTATCGTAGGCACGACGCCATCAACCGCAGTGCGCGCAACCAATGTTGACCGCTTTTTTATGCCGATGAAGTTTGATCAGGGTGACTTTTCCGATGTCCGTGATCCAGTCGTCTTTCAAGTTAAAATCACAGCCGCCGCACTTCATGGAAACGCGACAGCTGCGATGACCTCGGATGGCCTGTTGCAGATCGAAGTGGTTCTTCCCGACTTTCCCGACGTCTACCCCGAGACGCCAGTTTCAGCGGAAGGGGCGGAAACGGCAGGTGCCTAAGCCGAACGCAGTACACCCGCAAAGAAATCCGTCAACTCTGCACGCGCATCAAGCGGCAGGACCTGCGCCACGTACTGGTCGGGGCGAACGATGACAATGCACCCCTGCGCCCGATCAATCCCGCGCATCTCGTAGATGTCACCTTGGTCTTTGTGGTCGAGGCAGAACACCTTTTCGTAGTCCTGCAGACCGTAACGCCCTTTCTTTGGCTTCAAAAGCGACGGCATCTCCTCATAGGCCAATGTGTCAAACGTCGCTGGAAGGATTGCGCGCACATCAATGATGCTATCGATATCCTCTCCATCGCGCGTATGCCGCACGATCGGCGACTGCGGGTCCTGCTCAAGCCAGTCGGCAAGGCCATATAGCTTCGCCGCATCCTCTCCGGCAAACGCATAGATCCGCCAGCGGGTGTCCGCGTCAGCCACATGCCCCAACTGCATTTGCATCGCATCTGCCAGACGAACCACAGGTGCCGAATGAAAGCGTTTGCCCACGATCAGGCCCTTTGCCAAGTCCTGATGATCCGGCGCCCCGACGAGAGACGACTGATCGTATTTCACGGCCAAACCACCGGTGAACTCTAGGTTTTCGATGAACTGCTTTTGAAAGCGCGGCATTCCAGCGCCATCAAGTTCCGACTGCCCTGGAGGCGCGGACATGATGCGCGCCCATTGGTGGTCTGTATCGATCAGGCGCTTTGCCTCGACCCAGCGTTCGGCAGAATAGGTCCGCAATAGACTGGGATCGGCGCGCCCCTGCAGCACATGAACCAGCTTCCAGCCCAGATTGAACGTATCTTGCATCGATACATTCATCCCCTGCCCCGCCTTGGGGCTGTGGGTGTGACATGCATCACCAGCGGTAAACACGCGTGGATCGCGGTCTTCTCCTGCGGGAACATCATCGAAACGATCTGTCAGGCGATGGCCGATTTCGTAGATTGACCACCACGCGATCTCCTTTACGTCGATGGTGTAGGGCGCCATGATCCGGTTTGCGGCAGCAATCATATCATCTGCCGTGAAATTGCGGCTCGACACACGCTCGTCGGGGTTCAGCTTGTCCAACTCCACATACATGCGGAACAGATAGCCCCCTTCGCGCGGCAAGATCAGAATATTGCCTTCAGATTGCGAGGCAATCAGGCACTTCTGGCGAACATCCGGAAAATCGGTATTCGCAAGGATGTCCATAACGCCCCAAGCCTGATGGGCCGCGTCTCCGTGCAGGGTGCCGCCGATGGCTTCGCGCACCTTGGAGCGCGCGCCATCGCAGCCAACAACGTAACGCGCTCGTACTTTTCGCGTGTCACCAGCATTCACACCGGTATTCTCGAGCGTGACAGTGACCGGATAATCCTCGGCATTGGGATCAACGGTGACGTCCAAAACCTGCCAGCTATAGTCTGGCTCCAACCGAGACGCCGAATTTCGCATCACATCCAAAAATAGCTCGTGAATACGGGCCTGATTGATCAGCGTATGCGGCATCTCAGAGGAGTCGTCAGGCACGTCCTGCACGCGTCCCACCCTCTTGATGTGTGCGGGCTGTGCTGGGTCCGGCGTCCAGAACGTGGTCTGGTTGACCCAGTAGCTCTCGCGCTTGACCTTTTCGCCGAAACCAAAGGCCTGAAACATCTCCATCGTGCGGGTATTCACGCCATCGGCTTGTCCCTTTTCCAAGGGCCCCGGCTTGCGCTCGACAATCATCGTTTCAATGTCCGGAAACCGCGCCAGTTGTGCCGCCAAACACAGCCCAGCCGGTCCACACCCAGAGATCAGCACATCAACCTTCTCGGGCAGCGGCGCAAAGGGCCCCCGATCACGGCGTGATGACGCTGCATTGCGGATGTCCGGATCCCCACCCCGAAAACCGTTCTCATAGAATTGCATTTGCCTCTCCCCTTAGCGTCCGCGATCTTCGCCCCTATTTAGTATCTATACTTATTAAATTCCAAGAAAAAAGTAAGTATACATCTCTTTTCTCTTAATATATTGTTTTTCTATATAAATCTCGCGCGAAAAGGATCTGCCATGCACGCTTCCAAGATGGCCGGACATTTGATTCGGCGCATGAATCAGATTTCGACTCATGTATTCTCGCAGCGAATGCAGGCAGAGGGCCGCGACCTGACGCCAGTGCAGTTCGCCGCGCTGGATGCAATCATTGCCAATCCGGGGATCGACCAAGCCAGCGTCGCAGCGAGAATCGCCTATGATCGCGCGACGATCGGGGGAGTCATCGATCGGCTGGAGCAAAAGGGCTATGTGGAGCGCACAATAAGCCGCCGTGACCGCCGCGCCAGGGAGGTCCGCGCCACCAAGCTCGGCCAAAAAGAATTCGACGCAATTCTACCGATCGTCGAAGCATTGCAGAACGATGTGCTGGCCGGCCTAGACGACCCCGAAAAAGAGCTCTTTCGCACCCTCGCCCAAAAGGTGATCGATTACGACGCTGGTTAGCGTCACTTCAATCAGTATAGCACATAAAAAATACGCCCGCAATGCAGAGGGCGTATTTTCTATTTAAAATCAATTACTTAGATCATCCGCACTTGCTGTGACCACAAGACGAACAGGTCATGCAACCTTCGACCATCATCATCGAATACTGGCCGCAGCTGGGGCAGGATTTGCCTTTGGGCTGGTCGAGGTTAACCACCTGCGCTTGGGGGTCGGTCTTCAGCCCCATGCCTTCGCCTTCCATGAAGCCAATGGACACAAGATGCTGCTCGATCACGCTGCCAATCGCCGCGAGGATCGAGGGGATGTACTTACCTTGGATCCACGCACCGCCACGAGGATCGAACACGGCCTTCAGCTCTTCGGCGACAAAGGTGATGTCCCCGCCACGACGGAACACGGCCGAGATCATGCGGGTCAGCGCGACGGTCCAGGCAAAGTGCTCCATGTTCTTGGAGTTGATGAACACCTCGAACGGACGGCGGCGGCCGCCGACGATCACGTCGTTGATGGTCAGGTAGATCGCGTGCTCGCTATCAGGCCACTTTAGCTTGTAGGTGTTGCCTTCCAGCGCCTGCGGACGGTCCAGAGGCTCGGACAGGTAGACGACATCTGCGCCTTCGTCCTGCTCGGGGGCCTTCTCGCTCTCTTCGCTGACGGACAGGACCGACCCGGTCACGTCGTTCGGACGGTAGGTGGTGCAGCCCTTACAGCCCTGATCCCACGCCGCCATGTAAACGTCTTTGAAATCATCAAAGCTGATGTCTTCAGGGCAGTTGATGGTTTTAGAGATCGAGCTGTCGATCCACTTCTGCGCCGCCGCCTGCATTTTCACGTGGGCGGAAGGCTCCAGCGTCTGAGCGTTCACGAAGTAGTCGGGCAGTTCTGCGTCGCCTTTCTTTTCGCGCCACATCTGCACAGCGTAATCAACCACTTCCTCTTCGGTGCGGCTGCCGTCTTTTTGCAGAACCTTGCGCTTGTAGGCGTATGCAAAGACCGGCTCGATGCCTGAGCTGACGTTGCCCGCATACAGCGAGATGGTGCCTGTGGGCGCGATCGAGGTCAGCAGCGCGTTGCGGATGCCGTGCTCTGCGATCTCGGCGCGGACATCCTCGTCCATCTGCTTCATGTTGCCCGAGGACAGGTAGCCCTCGGCGTCGAACAGCGGGAAAGCGCCCTTTTCTTTGGCCAGCTCGACCGACGCCAGATAGGACGCACGAGCGATCAGCTTCATCCACTTTTCAGTCTGCGCTGCAGCTTCGTCAGAGCCGTATTTCAGGCCAACCATCAGAAGTGCGTCCGCCAAACCAGTGACACCCAGACCGATGCGGCGCTTCTGTTCGGCCTCGCGGGCCTGCGCCTCTAGCGGGAAGCGGCTGGCATCAACAACGTTGTCCATCATGCGCACAGCCAGAGCGACCAGTTCTTCGAGCTTGTCCTCATTTAGAACAGCGCCGTCCTCGAACGCGTTGTCCACCAGACGGGCCATGTTGATCGAGCCCAGCAAGCACGCGCCATAGGGCGGCAAGGGCTGTTCGCCGCAAGGGTTGGTCGCAGCAATGCTCTCGCAATAGCCGAGGTTGTTCATCGTGTTGATGCGGTCGATAAAGATTACGCCCGGCTCGGCGTAGTCGTAGGTCGACTTCATGATCTTGTTCCACAGATCACGCGCCTCGACGGTCTTGTAAACCTTGTCGCCGAACTTCAGCTCCCAGCTGCCATCGTTCTTGACCGCTTCCATGAACGCGTCAGTGACCAGAACGGACACGTTGAACATCCGCAGGCGGGCTGCGTCGGACTTTGCGGTGATGAAATCCTCAATGTCGGGGTGGTCACAGCGCATGGTGGCCATCATCGCACCGCGGCGGCTGCCTGCGGACATGATGGTGCGGCACATCGCATCCCAGACGTCCATGAACGACAACGGGCCCGACGCGTCTGCGGCCACGCCTTTGACGTCCGCGCCACGGGGGCGAATGGTGCTGAAGTCGTAGCCGATGCCGCCGCCCTGCTGCATGGTCAGCGCGGCCTCTTTCAGCATGTCAAAGATACCTGCCATGCTGTCGGGGATCGTGCCCATGACAAAGCAGTTGAACAGGGTCACGGTGCGGCCGGTGCCGGCACCTGCAGTGATGCGACCTGCGGGCAGGAATTTGAAATCCTCGAGCGCGCCGTAGAATTTCTTTTCCCAAGTCTCGGGGTCTTTCTCGACCGACGCGAGGCTGGTCGCGATTCGGCGCCAAGTGTCCTCGACCGTGCCATCAATCGGCTGCCCGTCTGCCTGTTTCAAACGGTACTTCATATCCCAGATTTGTTCGGCAATGGGGGCAGCAAAGCGGGTCATTTCAGCCTCGAATTTTTGTGATGGTCCGGAGGCGCTAGCTAGTGCAGACGCCATGTTTGGTCAACGCGTTTATCGCCGAAAACAGCCTTTTTGTCACCATATATAGGATAAATAATTATCCACATCCCTACATTTAGGGGGATGCCTTTTTCGACTGTGTGGTACGTGATCTGGCAGACATTGAAAAAACGCCTTCCCTTCTGAGGGTTAAGGCATCCTCTGCTTGCACCTTTAATTCGGGCCATTAGGGATTTCCCCCTAAGGTTGCGCGGTATTCACAAGTGCCTGTGGAAAACTCTCTGCTGGAAAGTCACAGCAAGCGTCTTGTCCCCCCCTGACAATCGGCTAAGTACCGATCCAAGGTGGTTAACAATGTCTGAATACATCAATCTGCTGAAGCTCTGCGTCGGCGCGGAACAGGTCGAAGATCTGCTAAACTGGCAACAGAACCCGCGGGCCAAAGGGCCGGACGGGCGGATTCGCCACGTCACCCGCATGTGGCCGAAACGCGAAGCCGAAATTCTGAACGGCGGATCACTCTACTGGGTGTTCAAGGGTGTGATTCTGGCGCGCCAGCGGATCATCGGTCTGGACGAGGTCGACACAGGCGACGGCATCCGCCGCTGCGGGATCGTACTGGACGACGAGGTGCAGCGCACCGAACCTGCTCCGCGCCGCCCGTTCCAAGGCTGGCGCTACCTCAAGCCCGAAGACAGCCCCCGTGATCTGCGCAAAGGGCGCGAGAGCGAAGACAATCTTCCGCCAGAGCTGTCAGCCGCCCTCGCGGATATCGGGGTCATCTAAAAGCAAAGGGGCGCCGCAGCGCCCCATGTCAGATCAGTTCCAGACGCCGAGTTGCTTCAGCAACTCGGTGCGTGTGGCGCGATCCTCATCGCTTAGCTTCAAACCGCGCGCCTTGAACAGCGTCGCCTGAGAGCGCAGGACCAAGGCATCCGACAGGATCTTCAGGTGGTTCGCGCGCAGCGTCTCCCCCGAGCTTGTAATATCTGCCACGGCCTCGGCGGTCAGGTTCTTGATCGTGCCCTCGGTCGCGCCTTGGCTATCGACCAACTGGTAGTCGGCCACTCCATGCTCTTTCAGGTACTCGCGCACCAGACGGTGGTATTTCGTGGCAATTCGCAGGCGGAAGCCATGCTCGGCACGGAAGGCCGCAGACACAGCGTCCAGGTCTTCCAGTGTATCAACATCGACCCAGACCTGCGGCACTGCAATGATCAGGTCCGCCTGACCAAAACCCAATTCCGCCAGTTCCTCGACCCGCTGATCCCACTGGGACAGCTTCTCTCGGATCAGATCCTGACCAGTCACACCCAGATGGATGCGGCCCGCCGCCAGTTCACGCGGGATCTCGCCCGCCGACAGCAGGACAAGTTCGACACCCTCGATCCCTTCGACCTTGCCCGCGTATTCACGTTCAGAGCCCGCGCGCGACAGGGACACGCCCCGCTCTGCGAACCAGTCAAAGGTCTTTTCCATCAAACGGCCCTTCGAGGGCACACCGATTTTGATCGTCATGACAGACCTCCGAGGTCCAGAACCAGCCCAGGACGGATCACGCCACCAACCGCCGGAATTTCACGCCCCTGCCCCAGTTTCGAGGTCAGCGCATCATAGCGCCCGCCCGTCGCCACGGGGGGCAGATCAGGGCGATCCTCGGCGATTAGGCCAAAGACGAAACCGTCGTAATATTCCATCGAAGTCCGGCCGTAGGTCGCCTCGAACTCCAGTGATTGGAGAGAGACACCCAGTTTCTCAAGCGCCGCGCTACGGGCCGCCATCCGGTCCACAGCGTCATTGATCGCGGGCAGATCAACTGCCAGATCACGGAGCTGCTCTAGCGCAAAAGGCACGGTTTCGCGCACATCTAATAGAGCCTCGATCAGTTCGAGTTCGCGTTCAGAGATCGGCGCGGTTGCGGCGTCTTCTTTCAGCGCGGTGATGCGTTCCTCAATCTCAGCAGCAGAGCGCAGACCGATCATTGGGCCCGCGTTCGCCATCGGATCAACAGCGTTCAGCAGAGCAGTACGGGCGGCGGGCACAGGTGCACGGCCCGAAAAACGGTCGAGCAGAGCGCGGAACCGCCGGGGATGCCAGATGTGGCGCAGCAAGGCAGCCTTGCGACGCTCGGTGGTCTCCAACCCTTCGATCGCCGCACGCAGCAGACCGATATCACCAGTCACAGACTTCAGCCCCATCGGCTTCAAAGCTTCGGCGATACGGGCGAACACCTCGGCCTCGGCCCCGACAGGATCGGCGCGGTCAAACACTTCGTAACCGACCTGCAGGTATTCGATGGCACGGTCAGGGTTCTCTTCCTGACGGCGGAAAACCTCGCCTGCATAGGTATAGCGCGCAGGTTCTGCGCCTTGGGCCATGTGCATTTCGACCACAGGCACGGTGAAGTCGGGACGCATGAACATCTCGCCCCGAGCGGGGTCCGAGGTCACATAGGCACGGCCGCGAATATCTTCGCCATAGAGGTCGAGCAATTTCTCCGCGGGCAACAGGAACGGCGGCTCTACAGACACCGCGCCTTGGGCTTCGAACTGCGCACGCAGTTCGGCCGCCAGTTTGCGGGGGGCGCTACGGTCGATCATTTGTACAGATCCAGAATTTCGCGCACCTTGGTAACTAGGTCACCGCGTGCCACTTCGTACTGCGACGGACGGTCCTTCCATTCCTCAAGGGTCGCCTCTTCGGCGATCTTGGCGCCAAGGATCAGGTCCTTGATCTGGATGACGCCGCGCTCGGCCTCGTCTCCGCCCTCGATAACGGCCACGGGGCTGTTGCGCTTGTCCGCATACTTCAGCTGGTTGCCAAAATTCTTGGGGTTACCCAGATAGACCTCGGCACGGATGCCAGCCTCGCGCAACTCGCGCACCATCAGCTGGTAGTCGGCCATACGGGCCTTATCCATCACGGTCACGACCACGGGGCCACGGGCGCTGTCCTGACCGATGCGGCCCTTGGCGCGCAAAGCGGCCAGCAGACGGTCCACACCGATCGACACACCGGTCGCGGGCACAGTCTGACCAGTGAAGCGCTTGACCAGATCATCATAGCGGCCACCACCGGCCACCGAGCCGAACTGGCGCTTGCGGCCTTTTTCGTCGAAAATCTCAAAGGTCAGCTCGGCCTCGTAGACGGGCCCGGTGTAATACCCCAAACCGCGCACGACCGAGGGGTCGATAATGATACGATCAGGGCCGTAGCCTTGGGCATCCAGAAGGGTCGCGATCTCTTCGAGCTCGTCCACCCCTTCGGAGCCGATCTTGCTCTCGCCAACCAGTTCGCGCAAACGGGCCAGTGTTGCGGCGCCGGTGTCTCGGCGGGCATCCATGAAACCCATGACAACGTCGGCCTGCGCGTCAGCCAGTCCAGCACCCTTGGTAAAGTCACCGCTTTCGTCCTTGCGGCCCTCACCCAGCAAGGCACGCACGCCGTCCTCGCCCAAGCGGTCCAGCTTGTCGATCGCGCGCAGCACGATGCCGCGCTCGGTTTCGAATTTGGTTTCGTCGCTGGGGTCCAGAACGCCCGCCACTTCCATGACGCCATTCAGAACCTTGCGGTTATTGATGCGCACAATGTAGTCGCCGCGGGGAATGCCCACACGCTCAAGAGTGTCCGACAGCATCGCGCAAATCTCGGCATCTGCCGCAACCGAGGGCGCGCCCACGGTATCTGCATCGCACTGGTAGAACTGGCGGAACCGGCCGGGGCCGGGTTTTTCGTTGCGCCAGACGGGGCCCATCGCATAGCGGCGATAGGGGGTCGGCAGGTCGTTGCGGAACTGCGCATAGACCCGGGCCAAAGGCGCAGTCATGTCATAGCGCAGGGCAACCCAGCCGCTGTCATCCTCTTCCCAACCAAACACGCCTTCGTTCGGGCGATCCACGTCAGGCAGAAATTTCCCCAGCGCCTCTACGGTTTCGACTGCACTGGTCTCCAGAGCATCAAAGCCATAGTGGCTGTAGACCTCGGCGATCTGGCGCAGCATTTCCTGACGCTCGGTGACTTCATGGCCGAAATAGTCACGAAAGCCTTTGGGGGTTTCGGCCTTGGGCCGGGGCTGTTTCTTGACTTTGGCCATGGGAACACTCCAGATAGGGGTCTTTTCGCGGCGGGGTGTAGCGTTTGAACGCCGCGGGGGCAAGCGGCGGCACGTGACAAAGCCAAAACGACGCGCAAGGAAAACAGCATGGAAAACCGGATCAACCAACTTGAAGAGCGCGTAGCGCATCTGCTGAAATCCGTGGACGACATGTCAGACATCGTCGCACGGCAAGACACGGAAATCGCAATTCTGACACGGCGCGTGCAATTGCTCATGGAGCGCGAGGCTGCGCGGGAATATGCAGACGGCGCCGCCGAGATCGTCGGCGATGAACGGCCACCGCACTACTAACGGCTGCCGTTGCGCCGTGAGTATTTGGACAAAGCAGAAAGCGCAGTTCCTTTTTGCTCAAATACTCACTGTTGGCTGGCCGCAAGGAGCGGGCCGCGCGATCAGATCTCTTCGACTTCCAGAATACCGTTCATGCTTTTGAGCGCGCCCTTTATCTGGGGGCTGACGGGAAACTGCGCGCCCAGATCGATTTCGACCTCGCCGGGCAGATCGTCCGAAAGCAGGCAGCAATAGATTGGCCCTTTGGCGGCGCGGGGGGCGGCTTTGACCGCGTCCTCCAGCAAGGCCGCCATCATGGGCAGCGCCTCTGGCGTGTCCAAATAAATGCGCAGGCCAGACGATCCGGCGTCCGCCACCATCGTATCCAAGGGCGCGATGCTACGGCCCAGCAGTTTCACCTGCTCCGATTCGTAGGTGGCCTCGACCGTGCAGACCACATTTGAGCCGCTGTCCAAAAACTCGCGTGACTTCTCCAAAGCTTCGGAAAAGAGCGTGACTTCGAATTGGCCAGTTGGGTCGCTCATCTGGACAAAGGCAAAACGGTTGCCCTTGGCCGATTTACGCTCCTGACGCGAGGCGACAACGCCCGCCAGTTTGGCGATCTGCGGGCCTTCTTGGACCTTGCGACTGAGTTCGTCAAAGGTCATCACCTTTTTGCGCTTCAGGACCCCGCGGTAGTCGTCCAGCGGGTGGCCCGACAGATAGAAACCGATGGCGCGGAATTCTTCGGCCAAGCGTTCAGCAGGCAGCCAGTCGTTGCGTTTCGATAGGCGCGGTTCGGGCAGGTCATCGCCCGCATCGCCGAACAGTGACACCTGATTGGACGCCCGTTGTTCATGGATCGCCGCCGAATACTGCACCAAGCTATCAAGGCTGTCGAACACCCGTGCGCGATTTGAATCCAGCTGATCAAAGGCCCCTGCGCGCGCCAGCATCTCCAAGGGCCGCTTGCCCACACGCTTCAGATCCACCCGGCGCGCGAAATCGAACAGCGTCTTGAACGGCTGCCCATCCCGCGCCCGCTCGATCATACGCATCGCGTCTTCGCCCACGTTTTTCAGCGCGCCCAAAGCGTAAACCAGCTTGCCATCCGCCACATCGAATGTCGCCAGCGACCGGTTCACACAAGGCGGCACGATCTCGATCCCCAGACCGCCCTTTTCCTTGGCCTTGCGGACCTCGTCGGCGTAAACAGCCAGCTTTTCGGTCAGGTGGGAATCGCAGTTCATGACGCCGGCCATGAACTCGACCGGATGGTTCGCCTTGAGCCAAGCGGTCTGATAGGACACCACCGCATAAGCCGCCGCGTGGGATTTGTTGAAGCCGTAGTTCGCGAATTTCTCCAGCAGGTCGAAAACCTCGCCTGCTTTCTTGTCGTCGACGCCGTTCTTCTTGGCCCCTTCAGTGAACTTTGGGCGTTCGGCGTCCATCGCCTCTTTGATCTTTTTACCCATCGCGCGGCGGAGCAAGTCCGCGCCGCCAAGGCTGTAGCCCGCCATGACCTGCGCGATCTGCATCACCTGTTCCTGATAAACGATGATGCCCTGCGTTTCGGCGAGGATATGGTCGATCGTCGGGTGGATGGATTCCAGAGGTCGCAGGCCGTGCTTCACCTCACAGTAGACAGGGATGTTCTCCATCGGGCCGGGGCGATACAGGGCCACAAGCGCAACGATGTCTTCAATACAGGTGGGCTTCATGCGCTTGAGCGCATCCATCATGCCCGAGCTTTCCACCTGGAACACGGCGACCGTCTTCGCATCGGCATAAAGCTTGTAGGTCCGCTCGTCATCCAAGGGGATCGCGTTGATCTGGTTCTCGGCCCCTTCTGCGGGGACATACAGCTGCTTGCCGTCCGGCCCCACATGCAGATCGCGTCCGCATTTGTGGATCAGGTTGATGGCGTTCTGAATCACGGTCAGCGTTTTCAGACCCAAGAAGTCGAATTTGACCAGACCCGCCTGTTCCACCCACTTCATGTTGAATTGTGTCGCAGGCATGTCTGACCGTGGGTCCTGATAGAGAGGCACCAACTCGTCCAGCGGACGGTCGCCAATCACAACACCCGCCGCGTGGGTCGATGCGTTCCTAAGCAGCCCCTCAATCTGCTGGCCGTAGGTAAGCAAGCGGTCCACAACAGGTTCGCTCCGCGCCTCCTCGCGCAGGCGGGGTTCGTCCATCAGGGCCTGCTTGATCGACACAGGCTTGACCCCCTCAACAGGGATCATCTTGGACAGGCGGTCCACCTGCCCATAAGGCATTTGCAAAACACGGCCCACGTCGCGCACCGCCGCTTTGGACAGGAGCGCACCAAACGTAATGATTTGCGCGACCTTGTCCCGTCCGTACTTCTCTTGCACGTACTGGATGACTTCTTCGCGGCGATCCATGCAGAAGTCGATGTCGAAGTCCGGCATCGATACACGTTCCGGGTTCAAAAAGCGTTCGAACAGCAAGCTATAGCGCAGGGGATCAAGGTCGGTGATCGTCAGAACATAAGCCACCAGCGAACCCGCACCCGAACCACGGCCCGGACCGACAGGAATGTCATGCTCCTTGGCCCATTTGATGAAGTCCGCAACGATCAGGAAGTAACCAGGGAAGCCCATCCCCTCGATGATATCCAGCTCGAATTTCAGACGCGCTTCGTATTCGGACCGGTCCGCGACAGCCTCGATCACCGCCAGACGCTTGTCCAAGCCCTCCCACGCCTGACGGCGCAGTTCCTCAACCTCGTCATCGGCGAACTTGGGCAGAATGGGCGCGCGCTTCTCGGCCTTGTAGGCGCAGCGTTTGGCAATCTCGACCGTGTTCTCCAACGCCTCGGGCAGATCGGCAAACAGGGTCGCCATTTCCTGTGGCGACTTGAAGTAATGCTCACGCGTCAACCGCCGCCGCGCCTCGGCCTGATCCACATAAGACCCTTCGGCGATACAGATCAGGGCGTCATGGGCCTCGTAAATCTCGGGCTTGGGGAAATAGACATCATTGGTCGCCACCAGCGGCAGGTCCATCGCATAGGCCATCTCGACCAATCCGCGCTCGCTCAGCCGCTCGTTCTGAGGCAATCCATCCTCAGCCGGATGGCGCTGCAACTCCACATAGAGCCGATCGCCGAACATGCCCGCAAGCCGCTGCATCAACGCCTCGGCCGCTGGCCGCTGCCCCTGCTGCAACAGCATCCCCACAGGTCCATCCGGCCCGCCGGTCAAACAAATCAGATCGCCCGAATACCGCTCCAACTCTTCCAACGTGACCTGAGGCGGCTCCCCGTCACGCTTGAAATATAGCGCCGAGTTCAGCTTCATCATGTTCATGTAGCCGGACTCGTTCTGGGCCAACAGAACCACCGGCGCAGGCATCCTCGGACGCTCGCCCACCGCAGGCTCCACATAGCGTAAAGACACCTGACAGCCCAAAATCGGCTGGATTCCAGCGCCCTTGGCGTATTCGGAAAACTCCAAAGCGCAGAAGTTGTTATTGGTGTCCGTGACCGCCACAGCGGGCATCCCCGCATCGGCACAGAGGCCAGGCAGTTTCTTGACCGTAACCGCCCCCTCAAGAAGCGAATATTCGGTGTGGACGCGCAGGTGAATGAATCGGGGATCAGTACTCATGCTGCGACACTACCCCCGCCCCCGCACCGCGAAAACCCCTCTTCATCTTGGTTCAAAAACCCCGGAGGGCCTGCCAGCGGCAGGCGGGGCAGAGCCCCGCTGACCTCTCCGCCCATTTCCACGGCAAATGCAGGAAAAAAGCGCAGTTTCGCACCAACGCCCTTGTCAAACCGTAGCTCTTTGGGGTTTCCTGACTGAAAGCCCGCGTGACTTCTACGCCGCATCGAAGTCTCGCCAGCACGGCCAGCCATGGTAAAGCGGCATTTAGTATCACTATGAAAACCACGTTTCTTCTGAACGGAGAGACCGTGACCGCAGAGACCTCGGAGACCGAGACTCTGCTCGACTGGCTACGACTGACACAACACCTGACTGGCACCAAAGAAGGCTGCAACGAAGGCGACTGCGGCGCATGCACCGTTATGGTGCAAGACGATCAAGGCATTCGCGCTTTGAATGCCTGCATTCTGTTTATGCCCCAGATTGCGGGCAAAGCCATTCGCACGGTCGAAGGCATCCGCGCCGACGACGGCGCGCTGCATCCTGTGCAACAGGAAATGGTCGAAAAACACGGCAGCCAGTGCGGTTTCTGCACCCCAGGCTTTATTGCGTCGATGGCCACAGCCCACGCGACAGGCGCAACCGATTTCAATGACCGGCTGGCAGGCAACCTCTGCCGCTGCACAGGCTATGCGCCGATCGTCCGCGCCGCCGAAGCGGCCGCCTCCGCTCCCGTCCCCGCGTGGGTCGCTGCAGACAAAGCGGCTCTGGCTACCCTCCCCAATGCGGCGCTGCCCACATCCGGTGATGAGCTCGCCGCCATCCTCACCGCGCAGCCGAACACCCGCATCATTGCGGGCGGAACCGATGTAGGGCTTTGGGTGACCAAACAGATGAGAGACCTTGGACCCGTCGTGTTCTTGCACGCCTGCGAGGACCTCAAGCAGATAAGCATCAACGACGACCAGATGTATGTCGGTGCAGGTGTCACGATCGAGATACTGCGCGAGGCCATTGCCCCGCATTATCCATCCTTTGCAGAGATGCTGCGGCGCTACGGGTCGACCCAAGTCCGCTCTGCCGCCACGCTTGGCGGAAACATCGCCAATGGATCGCCGATCGGGGACAGCCCGCCTGTCTTGATCGCCCTTGGCGCGACCCTGCATCTGAGGCATGGCGATACACGGCGCACCCTACCGCTCGAAGATTTCTTTATCGAATATGGGCAACAAGATTGCGCCCAAGGCGAATTTGTCGAGGGCGTCACCATCCCGCTGAATGCCAGGGGGCTGAAGGTCTACAAAATTTCCAAGCGGTTTGATCAGGACATCTCAGCGCTGTGTGGCGCGTTCAACATCAGCGTTTCGGATGGCGCGGTCACCACCGCGCGTATCGCCTTTGGTGGCATAGCCGGCACGCCAAAGCGGGCAAGCCACGTGGAAACCGCCCTGATTGGGCAGCCATGGACGACAAAGACGATCACCGCCGCCCATGACGCGTGGGTGCAGGATTTCTCTCCGCTCAGCGATATGCGGGCCAGTGCGGACTACCGCCTGACCGTGGCGCGCAACTTGCTGACCCGTTATTTCGCCGAGAGCCAAGGCACCCTGACCAGCGTGCTGGAGGTCCAGCCATGAGCGTGAACCGTCCCTCTCCGCACGACAGCGCGCGGCTGCACGTCACGGGCGCGGCACGCTACGTAGACGACATTCCGACACCTGCTGGCTGTTTGCATCTGGCCTTCGGTCAATCGACCGAGGCGCACGGCACAATCACCGAGATGGACCTGAGCACTGTACGTTCGGCAGACGGCGTCATCGCTGTTCTCACCGCCGCAGACCTCCCGTTCGAGAATGACGTCTCGCCTTCGATCCATGACGAGCCGCTTCTGGCCACAGACACGGTGCACTACGTCGGGCAGCCCATCTTTCTGGTCGTCGCCACGAGCCACACAGCAGCGCGCAAGGCCGCAACGCTGGCGAAGGTTGACTACAGCCCCCTGCCCCCGATCTTTACGATCGAAGAGGCGATGGCCGCCGACAGCCGTTTCGAAGAAGGTCCGCGCATCTACAGCCGCGGCGATGCCCAGAGCGCGATTGGCAACAGTCCCCATCGGGCCGAAGGCGTCATCGACATGGGTGGGCAAGAACACTTTTATCTAGAGGGTCAGGCCGCGCTTGCCCTGCCCCAAGATGATGGCGATGTGGTCGTGCATTCCTCGACCCAGCATCCCAGTGAAATCCAGCACAAGGTTGCGGACGCCTTGGGCCTGCCAATGCATGGGGTCAAAGTCGAAGTGCGCCGCATGGGCGGCGGCTTTGGGGGCAAAGAGAGCCAAGGCAACGCGCTGGCCGTCTCTTGCGCGATTGCCGCGTCGATGACCGGTAAGCCCTGCAAAATGCGCTATGACCGTGACGATGACATGGTGATCACGGGCAAGCGTCATGACTTCCGCATCTCTTACGAGGTCGGGTTTGACGATGATGGCCGCGTGCTTGGGATCGATTTCATTCACTACACGCGGTGCGGATGGGCGCAGGATTTGAGCCTACCGGTGGCAGACCGCGCGATGCTGCATGCGGACAATGCTTACCTGCTCGAAAATGTCCGGATCGAGAGCCACCGCCTGCGCACCAACACCCAAAGCGCGACCGCGTTCCGAGGCTTTGGTGGCCCGCAAGGTCTGGTGGGTGTCGAGCGGGTAATGGATCAGATCGCACACCAGTTGGGATTGGACCCGCTAGAGGTGCGCAAGGTCAACTACTACGCCGAGATGGAGAGCCCAGACGGGGGGCCATCTGCCAAGACGAAACAGAAGACACCTTATGGACAAGAGGTCAACGACTTCATCCTACATGGGCTGACTTCTGATCTGGCGACGGGATGTGACTACGCCGAGCGGCGCGCGGCGGTTGCGGCGTGGAACGCAGAGAACCCTGTTTTAAAGCGCGGGCTCGCGATGACGCCGGTGAAATTCGGAATCTCGTTCACGCTGACCCATCTGAACCAAGCAGGTGCCTTGGTGCATGTCTACCAAGATGGCTCCGTCGCCTTGAACCACGGCGGGACCGAGATGGGGCAAGGGCTCTACCAGAAGGTCGCGCAAGTGGCCGCCAGCACTTTTGGTATTTCGCTCGACCAAGTCCGATTGACCGCGACGGACACGTCCAAGGTGCCGAACACTTCGGCCACGGCGGCATCATCGGGGTCGGATCTGAATGGTATGGCTGTCCTTGCTGCCTGCCAGGCGGTACGGGACCGGATGGCTGAACACTTGGCTTCTGTTCGTCAGACCACGGCCAGTGCAGTTCAATTTGAAGGCGGCGTGGTGAATGTGGCTGGCGACACATTAACGTTCCCAGCCGCAGCCAAGGAATGTTACGAGGGGCGCGTCAGCCTGTCGGCGACAGGCTTTTACAAGACACCCGACATACAATGGGACCGGATCAAGGGCGAAGGACGCCCCTTCTATTACTTTGCCTATGGGGCGGCTTGCTCCGAAGTGGTGGTAGACACGCTGACCGGCGAGTATCGCATTTTGCGGACCGACATTCTGCACGATGCAGGGCGCAGCCTGAACCCTGCGCTGGACATCGGCCAGATCGAAGGCGGATTTGTCCAAGGGGCGGGCTGGCTGACCACCGAAGAACTGGTGTGGGATGATCAAGGGCGTCTACGCACCCATGCCCCATCGACCTACAAAATTCCTGCTGCCTCCGATCGACCGCAGGTGTTCAATGTCGCCTTGTACGAGAGCGACAACCCCGAGGCTACCATTCATCGATCCAAGGCCGTGGGCGAACCGCCCTTCTGCCTTGGGGTCTCTGTATTGATAGCCCTGTCTGATGCCGTAGCGTCCTGCGGCACGGCCTACCCTGCGCTGGATGCTCCTGCGACGCCAGAACGAGTCTTGGCCGCAGTGCAAAGGGTGCGCGGTCATGCTTGATCGGGCAGCACTCGAAGCCGCTGTCGCAGCACATGGCACCGTGGCGCGCGTTGTCATTCTAGAGGCGCGCGGCTCTGTCCCGCGCGGGGCGGGCACAGAAATGCTGGTCTGGCCAGAGGGACAAAGCGGCACGATCGGGGGCGGTCGGCTTGAGTTCGACGCCGCTGCCGCCGCCCGCCAAAGCTTGACCGACGGTCGGGATATTGCACGCCTGTACCCGTTGGGACCGGCCTTGGGCCAATGCTGTGGCGGATCGGTGCGGGTCCTGACGGAAATCTTTGACGCAACGCGATTGGCGACAGTGCCGAGCGACGGACTGTGGGCACGCCCTTTGCCCGGTGTTTCAGACGGTACACCGCCCAGCCGCGAAGGCCTGCACTCGGGCTGGTTTGCCGAGACGCTCGCTCCTGCGCGCGCACCATTGTGGATCTGGGGCGCGGGCCATGTGGGGCGCGCGATCGTGCACACGATGTCCCCACTGCCGGACTTTGCGATCACGTGGATCGACACAGCCGCGGACCGTTTCCCCGAGACCTGCCCCGCTGGTACTGAGACTGCCATCGCGGCCCAGCCTGACCGGTTAGCCATGCATGCCCCCACAGAGGCCATGCACCTGATCCTGACCTACAGCCACGAGATCGACTTCGCGCTGTGTCACGCGCTGCTCACGCGGGGATTCGGGTTCTGCGGGCTGATCGGGTCGGACACCAAATGGGCTCGGTTCCAGAAGCGGCTGATGACCTTGGGGCACCCGCAGGACCAGATTTCGCGCATCACCTGCCCAATTGGAAATCCTGCGTTGGGCAAACACCCGCAAGCCATTGCCGTTGGGGTGGCTGCTGCGCTACTGAATTCACCAAATGATGAAATAACAAGCGGGGATGGGACGCAGTGGGCACGCCACTCTTAACACTCTCTGGGCTGACCAAGGCCTATCCTGGAGTCGTCGCGAATGACGACGTGAGCTTCGATATCCAGCAGGGCGAAGTTCACGCCTTGCTTGGCGAAAACGGGGCGGGCAAGTCCACTCTGGTCAAAATGATTTATGGGTTGGTCTCTCCGGACAGCGGTAAGATGACCTTGAATGGTGCTCCTTTTGTGCCTGCCAGCCCGAATGCAGCCCGTGCAGCAGGCGTTGCGATGGTGTTCCAGCATTTCTCGCTGTTCGACGCGCTGTCTGTGGCCGAAAATGTGGCGTTGGGCATGGATAACCCGCCGCCCCAGGGCGAGCTGGCCACGAAAATCCGAACCGTTTCGGACGCCTACGGCTTGCCTCTGGATCCGCACAGAACCGTGGGCGATCTGTCCGCAGGCGAAAGGCAGCGCGTCGAGATTATTCGCTGCCTGCTGCAGGACCCCAAACTCTTGATCATGGACGAACCGACCAGCGTTCTAACCCCCCAAGAGGTCGAGATCCTGTTCAAGACCCTGCGCAAGCTATCAGCCGAAGGGACAGCGATCCTCTATATTTCGCACAAGCTCGAAGAAATCCGCTCGCTTTGTGACAACGCGACCATTCTGCGCTTGGGCAAGAAGGTAGCGACCTGCATTCCGGCCCAGAAAACTGCCGCCGAATTGGCTGAGATGATGGTCGGCACTAGCCTGAAGCCGCCAAAGCGGGCGGCTGATGTGTCCTCTAGCGAAGTGGCTCTTCATGTCAGCGGACTGAACCTGCCGCCGGCCCAAGCCTTTGGCACCAGTCTTCGGGACATTACCCTGACCCTTCACAAGGGCGAGGTTCTTGGAATTGGCGGCGTCGCAGGCAACGGTCAGGATGAACTCCTAGCAGCCCTGTCTGGCGAACGGCTTTGCGCTGCGGAGCAGGTTCGTTTGAATGGCAAGCCGGTCGGCAATCTTGGACCGACAGCGCGTCGGCGTCTCGGCCTGCTGGCCGCCCCCGAAGAGCGTTTAGGACACGCTGCCGTGCCGGACATGAGCCTGACCGAGAATGCCCTGCTGACCGGTGTGACCCGTCAAGCGCTCGCCAAAGGAGGCTGGATCAACTGGGCCGCCGCCAAAGGGTATGCCGAGCGGATTATTCATCAATTCGACGTACGCACCCCAGGCCCGCATGTGGCTGCGCGGGCGCTATCGGGCGGGAACCTGCAGAAATTCGTCATTGGCCGAGAGGTCCTGCAAGCGCCCCACGTTCTGGTCGTGAACCAGCCCACTTGGGGTGTTGATGCGAGTGCAGCCGCTGCGATCCGTCAAGCCCTGCTAGACTTGGCTGCCGAAGGTGCCGCAATCGTATGCATCAGCCAAGACCTTGACGAACTTATGGAAATCAGCGACCGCTTTGCCGCCCTGAACGAAGGGCGCCTGACCCAAGCCCGCCCCGCCGCAGGCCTGACGATCGAGGAAATCGGTCTGATGATGGGTGGCGCGCATGGCATGGAGGCCGCCCATGTTTAAGATTGAAAAACGCCCGATCCCCTCGGCCAAATGGAACTGGGGGGCTCCCGTCGTGGCGGTCCTGCTGACCATGGTATTTGGCGGCGCACTCTTTGCGGTGCTGGGGGTGAACCCATTCTTGGCGCTGGAAAAGATTTTCTACGAACCGCTGTTTGGCGAATATGCGTTTTACTACCGCCCCCAACTGATGGTCAAAGCCGCACCCCTGATCCTGATCGCCATCGGCCTAAGCCTAGGCTTTCGCGCAGGCATTTGGAACATCGGAGCCGAAGGGCAATATATCATTGGCGCGCTTTGCGGCGCGGGGTTGGCGCTGGCGCTGTACCCGATGGAACTGTTCATTCTGCTGCCCTTGATGGTGATCGCAGGGGCGATTGGCGGCGCGCTTTGGGGGTTGATCCCCGCATTCCTCAAGGTCCGCTTTGGCACCAATGAAATTCTGGTGTCCCTGATGCTGGTCTACGTGGCCGAGCAGTTGCTGGCCTCGATGGCCTTGGGCCTGATGAAAAACCCCGAGGGCATGGGCTTCCCCGGATCGCGCAATCTGCAGCAATATCCTAGCGCCCACAATGCCGAGATCATCTCTGGCACAGGCATGCACTGGGGTGTGGTTGCCGCGCTGATCGCAGTGATTTTCGCCTATATCGTCCTCAGCCGTCACATGTTCGGCTTCAGTCTGCGCATGTCGGGTATGGCACCGCGTGCAGCCAAATTCGCGGGCGTGAACCCGACGCGCATGGTTCTGATCTGCATGGGTATCTCGGGCGGTCTGGCCGGTATGGCGGGCCTGTTTGAAATCGCAGGCCCCGCAGGCCAGGTCAGCATCGACTTCAATGTTGGCTACGGCTTTACCGCGATCATCGTGGCCTTTCTTGGCCGATTGAATCCGATTGGCATCTTGCTGGCGGGCGTTCTGATGGCACTGACCTATATCGGCGGTGAAATCACCCAGAGCCAGATGGGCCTGCCGCTTGCAGCTATTCAGGTTTTCCAAGGGATGCTGCTGTTCTTCCTACTCGCTATGGATTTGTTGACCAACTACCGCTTCCGCCCCACAGCCAAGGAGGCCGCGTGATGGACCTGTCTTCGATCAATCCTGTCCTTCTGCTGGCCAGTCTGATGGTCGCCGCGACGCCGCTGCTCTTCGCCGCCTTGGGGGAACTGATTGTGGAGCGTGCGGGCGTTCTGAACCTCGGGGTCGAGGGGATGATGATCACTGGCGCTGTCGCGGGCTTCATCATCGCGGTTGAGTCAGGCTCCCCTGCCCTCGGCTTCCTGTGTGCTGCCATTGCGGGCGCGCTGCTGTCGCTGCTATTCGCCCTGCTCACGCAGGTCTTTCTGGCGAACCAAGTTGCATCAGGCCTCGCGTTAACGCTCTTTGGGCTCGGGCTCTCGGCGCTGTTGGGCCGCGACTACGTGGGCATCAAGCCGCCCTCGACACCCAAGCTGGATCTTGGAATGCTGGCCGATATCCCATTTGTCGGGCGCGTGCTCTTTACCCATGACATGATGGTCTACCTCGCGCTGGTTTTGGCCATTGCGATTTGGTTCTTCCTACACCGTACACGGGCGGGTCTGATCCTGCGTGCTGTGGGCGAAAACCACGATGCCGCCCATGCCTTGGGGTACAAGGTCGTCCTGATCCGCTTTGCCGCTATCGCGTTTGGCGGGGCCTGTGCGGGTGTCGGCGGTGCCTACCTGAGCCTCGTCCGTGTCCCCCAGTGGACCGAGGGCATGACCGCAGGCATCGGCTGGATCGCTCTCGCGCTTGTCGTTTTTGCCAGCTGGAAGCCGGGCCGCGTGATCCTTGGCGCCTATCTGTTTGGCGGGGTCAATGTGCTCCAGCTAAACCTGCAGGCTGCAGGTGCCGCGATCCCCGTCGAGTATTTGGCAATGTCCCCCTATCTGGTAACCATTCTTGTGTTGGTTATCATGTCCGCGGATCGTTCCCGCGCTCCGGCCTCTTTGGGCCGCCCATTCCACGCCTCGAACTGAGGCAATAAAAAGACCACCAACAGGAGTTGAAGAGAATGAAACTCATCAAGCATCTGGCCACCGCCACTATGGCGCTCGGCGTTGCAACCGGCGCAATGGCAGCAGGCCATGGCGAGAAAACCAAAGTCGGCTTTGTCTATGTCGGTCCGGTGGGCGACGGCGGCTGGACCTATGAACACAACGAAGGCCGTCTGGCCGTCGAAGAGCACTTTGGCGATCAGGTCGAAACCGTGTTCGTGGAATCGGTCCCCGAAGGTCCCGACTCCGAGCGTGTGATGACCCAGATGGCACTTGAGGGTGCAGACCTGATCTTTACCACCTCGTTCGGCTACATGGACCCGACCATCAATGTCGCGTCGAAGTTCCCCGATGTGAAATTCGAACACGCCACCGGCTACAAAACCGCTGACAACGTGTCGGTCTACTCTGCCCGTTTCTACGAAGGCCGCGCGGTACAGGGTCTGATCGCTGGCAACCTGACTGAGTCGAATATTATCGGCTACATCGGTTCGTATCCGATCCCCGAAGTGATCCGCGGCATCAACAGCGCCTACATTCAGGCCAAGAAAGTGAACCCCGACGTCGAATTCAAAATCGTCTGGGCCTACACTTGGTTTGACCCCGCCAAGGAAGCTGACGCCGCCAAGGTTCTGATCGAACAAGGCGCAGACGTGATCTTGCAGCACACCGACTCGACCGCCCCTCAGGCAGCCGCTCAGGAAGCTGGCAACGTCTACACCTTTGGCCAAGCGTCCGACATGATCGAGTACGCACCCATGCCGCGCGTCTCGTCGATCATCGACAACTGGGCGCCCTACTACATCGAACGCACTCAGGCTGTCATTGACGGCACTTGGGAAACCGCGAACACTTGGGATGGCATCGGCGCTGGCATGGTTGGCATCGGCGAAATCACCGATGCGGTCCCCGCAGACGTCAAAGAAGCGGCTCTGGCTCTGAAAGACGCGATTGCATCTGGCGAAGTTCACCCCTTTACCGGCCCGCTGAACAAGCAGGACGGCAGCGCATGGCTGGCCGAAGGTGAGACCGCAGACGATGGCACTCTGGCGGGCATGAACTTCTACGTCGAAGGCATCACCGGCGAAATCCCGCAATAAGCCGATAAAAATTGCAAAATGAGACCGCGTCCGAGCGTTCGGGCGCGGTTTTTTATTGCAATTTGCGTCTTGCCGCGTGAATCGGAGTACAAATATAAAATCGAGCACTCGCGGTGCACCATGGCAGGCATTCTCTCTAACCTCTTCCGGCGGAACAGCCGGAAACCGGCAATTTATGACTTTGCGATCGTCGGTGGCGGGATTGCAGGGCTGTCGGCTGCGGCTGCGTTGGCGCCGCTGGGGTCTGTCGTGATCCTAGAGGCAGAGCGCCAGTTAGCCTATCACGCCTCTGGCCGATCGTCAGAAATGTTCCTGCCCCATCATGGAAGCAAGGCCGTGCGCGTTCTGACCGAAGCCAGCACAACCCATTTGCACTTCGCCAACGGGGGCGTTCTGCGCAAACGGGGGATGCTGCTCCTTGGCCGCGCAGGCGAAGAACAATATTTCGACTACGAGATGCGCGCAGGTAATCTGTCCCCTATCCCGATCGAGGATGCAGGTGTCTATTTTCCGCTGATGAACCAAGGCACGGTATCGCGGGCCGCGTGGTCCAACGATGCATTGGATATGGACGTACACAGCCTGATCAAAGGGTACGCAGATCAAGCCCGCGCAGATGGCGCTGAGTTGCGACCGAACACGCAGGTTCTGGGGATGACCCAAACCTCTGAGGGGTGGGAGATTGCCAGCGCGGACAGCGTGGTCCGCTCTCGGTTCGTGATTAATGCGGCGGGGGCGTGGGCTGATGTGATCGCGGGATTGGCGGGACTTCCGCCTCTTGGGCTGGCCTGTCTACGGCAGTCGATGATCGACTTGCCCAGCCCCGCGGGACACGATGTCCGCCGCTGGCCCTATGTCCGCGCGGCGGGCGGGCGCTGGTACGCAAAGCCGACCGGGAACGGAATGCTGCTGTCCTGCGGCGAAGAGGAGCCGGTCATGCCGACCGACTCAGCCCCTGACGAGAGCGTTCTGGCCCACGGCCTTGCCCGGTTCGAGGATATGACGACCCTGTCCGTGACCCGCGTGAACAACACATGGTCCGGATTACGCACTTTTGCCGCCGACCGCTCGCCAGTGGTCGGGGCCGATCCGCTAAACCCTTCGTTCATTTGGCTTGCTGGCCAAGGGGGCACCGGTTTCCAAACCGCCCCAGCCCTAAGCGATCTGCTTGCGGATTTGATCAGCGGTCGGGCCTCTAGCCTGCCGACCGAAACAGTGTTTGCCATATCGCCGGATCGTCTGCGCGGTTGATATCGATCAAAGCACTTAGCCTTGCCAAATGATTTTTCTGTCGCTGAAATATGCGAAAGGCAGAATACATGAGCTGGCAAGACAAGATCGACTCGACCAAGGACCAACTACGCAACCTGAACAAAGCCATCCCTGACGTCACCAAAGGCTTTGGCACCTTGAGCAAAGCCGTCAAACAAGATGGTGCGCTGGATTTCAAAACCAAAGAATTCGTAGCTTTGGGGATTGCCGTCGCAACCCGCTGCGAGGCCTGCATCACCTTGCACGTAGACGCGCTGATTAAATGTGGCGCGACCCGAGAAGAGGTCGCAGACTGTCTGGGGATGACCATCCAGATGGGCGGGGGCCCTTCGATGATGTACGCCGCCAAGGCACTGGAGTGTTTTGACGCATTTACCGAGAAAAATTAACATTCCACAGACGGAATGTATCTTTTCCTACGTATAAGATGCAGCAAAGCAAGAAAGGACATTCTATGAAACCCATCCAGCTGGCCCTGCCCCTGATGTTCGTTGCCTCCGTAGTGCTGGCCGAAAACGGCGTCCCCGGCTCGCATTTCATCGAGAACTGGGATCTCGACGGTGACGGTCAAGTTACGCTGGCCGAAGCCCAAGAGCGTCGGGGCGATGTCTTCTATAGCTTTGATGCGGACGAAGACGGCTACATCGACGGCGAAGAATACAAAACCTTTGACGAGGCCCGCAGAAACGACATGGAAGGCCAAGGCGGTCATGGCAACGGCGCGATGAAGAATGCCGAGGGAGGCATGCACTTGGCGTATAACGATGCCGATAGCGATGGCCGCGTCAGCCAGGCAGAGTTTTTGGGCCGCACCGAGGTATGGATCGGCCAAATGGACCGAAATGGCGATGACGTGGTAACCACCGCAGACTTTGGCCGCAAATAATTAAGCCGCTCGGAACTGCGAAGCGCCGTGCAAGGGGGACCTGCACGGCGCTTCTTTTTCTCTGGGGGAGTAGAGAAATTAACCGTCCTTGCGGATAGTTTCGTTTTTGCTGTCGTAGGGGCTGTCGACCACAATCTCGCCGTCGAACAGCTGGTTGAACATCTTCACCTGCACCTTGGTGCCGGGCACAGCATACTCAGGCTTCACGTAGCCCATGCCGATCGACTTGCCGAACGCCACTGAGTAACCACCCGAAGTCAGACGACCGATCTTGGTACCATTGATGTACAGCGCCTCGCGGCCCCACGGATCGGCATCTTCGGGTCCGTCGATCAGAACCGTCACGCACTTGCTGCGGATGCCGGTCGCTTCCATCGGGGCTTTGCCGTGGAACTCTTTGGACATGTCCACAAAGCGCGGCAGGTCTGCTTCGAGCGGGGTCGCGTCGCGGCCCAGTTCGTTGCCGAACGCGCGGTAGGATTTCTCCTGACGCAGCCAGTTCTGTGCACGGGCACCAACCCACTTCATGTCGAACTCTGCACCTGCTTTTTCCAGCAGGTCGAACAGGTAGTTCTGCATTTCGATCGGGTGGTGAAGTTCCCAGCCCAGCTCACCGGTGTAAGCCACGCGGATCGCATTCACGGGGCACATGCCCAATTCGATCTGGCGCGCCGACAACCACGGGAAGCGCTTGTTCGACAGAGCAGTCTCGGGGTCTGCGTCCTTGATGATGTTTTTCAGAAGATCACGCGACTTGGGGCCGGCGATGGCGAAAACGCCCCACTGGGTGGTCACATCCTGAATGTCGATGCGGCCGAACTCGGCTTCCATGTCTTCGGCAGCCTTCATCAGGAAGTCCTGATCGTACTCGTGCCAAGCGCCTGCGGACACCAGATAGTACTCGTCATCCTTGAGACGGACGATGGTGTATTCGGTGCGCACCGTGCCCAATTTGGTCAGCGCATAGGTCAGGTTGATACGGCCGGTCTTGGGCAGCTTGTTACAGGTGAACCAGTCAAGGAACGCGGTCGCGCCGGGGCCTTTGACAAGGTGCTTGGTGAACGCGGTCGCGTCGACGACACCCACACCTTCGCGGATCGCTTTGGCTTCTTCGACGGCGTACTGCCACCAGCCGCCACGGCGGAAGCTGCGGGCCTCGTGATCGAAGTTATCAGGCGCATCCAGCGGGCCGTAGTAGTTGGGACGCTCGAAGCCGTTCACGCAGCCGAACTGTGCGCCGCGGGCCTTCTGACGCTCGTATGCGGGACCAGTGCGCAGAGGACGGCACGCTTCGCGTTCTTCATCGGGCTGGTGCAGAATGTAGACGTGTTCGTACGCCTCTTCGTTCTTGCGCGCGCCGTATTCGGTGGTCATCCACTTCTGGCCGAAACGCTTGGGGTCCAGCGACGCCATATCGATCTCGGCTTCGCCAGCAACCATCATCTGCGCCAGATAGTAGCCGGTGCCGCCTGCTGCGGTGATGCCAAAGCTGAAGCCTTCGGCCAGCCACATGTTGCGCAGACCAGGTGCGGGGCCAACCAGCGGGTTGCCATCGGGGGTATAGCAGATCGGGCCGTTGAAGTCGTCTTTCAGACCCACTTCTTCGGTCGAAGGAATACGCTCGATCATCGACATGTATTCTTCTTCGATCCGCTCGAGATCCAGCGGGAACAGGTCCGCGCGAAAGCTGTCGGGCACACCGTATTCGAAGCATGCGGGCGCGCCGCGCTCGTACGGGCCAAGGATCCAGCCGCCACGCTCTTCGCGGACGTACCACTTTGCATCGGCGTCACGCAGAACGGGGTGCTCGGGGTGATCCTTGCGGTATTCAACCAGCGCGGGATCGGGCTCGGTCACGATGAACTGGTGCTCAACGGGGATGGCGGGCATCTTGATACCCAGCATCTTGGCGGTGCGCTGTGCGTGGTTGCCGGTACAGGTGACCACATGCTCGGCGCGGATTTCGAATTTCTCTTCGCCGGGGACAAGGTTGCCGCCCTTTTCGACCATGATGGTGCCGCGCACGATCCACTCGGTGCCGGTCCACTCGTAATCGTCCACCTGACACTTGCGGTAGATGTCGACACCGCGCTGACGGGCGCCCTTGGCCATCGCCTGCGTCACGTCCGCAGGGTTAATATAGCCGTCGGTCGGGTGGTAGATCGCGCCAACCAGACCTTCGACATTTACCAGCGGCCAACGTTCTTTGATCTGTTCGGGGGTCAGGAATTCGTAGGGAACGCCCACAGTCTCGGCGGTCGAGGCATAGAGCATATATTCGTCCATGCGCTCTTGGGTGCGGGCCATACGCAGGTTGCCCACGATCGAGAAGCCTGCGTTCAGGCCGGTTTCTTCCTCGAGCGTTTTGTAGAATTCCACCGAGTACTGGTGGATGTGGCTGACCGCGTAGCTCATGTTGAACAGGGGCAGCAAACCGGCCGCGTGCCAGGTCGAGCCGGCGGTCAGTTCGTCACGTTCCATCAGGACGACATCGTCCCAACCGGCTTTGGCGAGGTGATAGGCGACCGACGCACCGATGGCACCACCACCGACAACCAGCGCTTTGACTTGGGTTTTCATCAAGGGACTCCCTGCGGGCAGAATTCTTTGAGTCTTTTCTATCCAGAACACGGCGATTGCCGCAGGGTCCAGCCGACATTTTGCGGCATAAAACCGACCGTAACGTCGCAGGATACAGCCGTTGTTCTTGCCCCCGCAGAAAGATAGAAGCCTACTGAAGCCAATCGGAGGGGGCCAAATTGGAAATATGCACCACCATCGCCCAGATTCGCGGGACCGTGGCCGCCTATAAGCAGGCGGGTGAACGGGTCGCTCTTGTGCCGACCATGGGCTATCTGCACGAGGGGCATATGACTCTGGTGCGCCGCGCGCGGGCCGAGGGCGAGCGCGTCATCGTTTGGATTTTCGTGAACCCGACCCAGTTCGAGAATCCCGATGATCTGGCGAAATACCCCCGCGACACAGACCGTGATCTGGCGATGCTGCAGGCAGAGGGTGTCGATGCCGTATTCCTGCCCGACGCCAGCGAGATTTATCCCGAAGGCGCGGAAACCATTGTCGAGACGACGAAACTGGCGAACATGCTTCACGGTGCCGTTCGTCCGGGCCATTTCCGCGGCGTGACCACAGTGGTCACCAAGTTCTTTAACATCATCCAGCCCGATGTCGCGATTTTCGGCGAAAAGGACTACCAGCAGCTGCAGGTGATCCGCCGCATGGTCCGCGACCTACACATGCCGATTCAGATCGTCGGCCAAGCCACCGTTCGCGAATCCGACGGTCTGGCCATGTCCAGCCGCAACGTCCGCCTTGCCCCCGAAGACCGCGCCGCCGCCGTGATCCTGAGCCAATCTCTGGCCGCCGCCGAGGCCGCTGCCAAAACCGGTGCAGCTGTCGCTGACCTGCATCAGATCATCGCAGACACCATCGGCGCCGAGCCCCGTGCAAAACTTGTCGGCTGTGATATCGTCGCCGCCGAGACACTTGCCGATATCTCCGGTCCCTTGACCGGCCTGACAGCCATCATGATCTCGGTCGAGGTCGGGGGCGTCATGCTGATCGATCAGAAGGAAGTTACGCCATGAGCGCACAGAAACAGGTCCGCCGTACCACTGTCCCCCAGATTGCACAGCGCAAAGGGGGCGAGCCTATCGTCTCGCTGACCAGCTATCATGCGCACACCGCCGCAATCGTCGACAAACACGCGGACTTCATTCTGGTGGGCGACAGCCTCGGGATGGTCATGCACGGCATGGAATCCACCGTGGGCGTCCCGCTCGACCTGATGATCATGCACGGCAAAGCTGTGGTGCGCGGCACCAAGCAGGCACTCATCGTCGTAGACATGCCCTTTGGCACCTATGAGGAAAGCCCGCAGGTTGCCTTCCGCAATGCCGCCAAGATCATGAAGGAAACCGGCTGCGGCGCAGTGAAACTCGAGGGCGGTGCCCGCATGGCCGAAACCATCCAGTTTCTAACCGAACGGGGCATCCCTGTCATGGCCCACATCGGCCTGACCCCACAATCGAGCCACGTCATGGGCGGCTTCAAAACCCAGGGCCGTGACGAAGACAGCTGGCCGCTCCACGAGGCGGATGCCAAAGCGGTGTCCGAAGCAGGTGCCTTTGCTGTGGTCCTCGAAGGCATGGTCGAACCCCTCGCCGCCAGGATCACCAAACAGATCGACATCCCCACCATCGGCATCGGCGCCAGCGCCGACTGTGACGGCCAGATTCTGGTTCTGGAAGATATGCTGGGCCTGAACCCGTGGACTCCGAAATTCGTCAAGGTCTACGGCCAGCTCGGCCCGATGATCGAACAGGCGGTCAGCGACTACGCCGCGGACGTCAAATCCCGCGCCTTCCCGACCGAAGACGAAGTCTACCGCTAAGAACGAGCAAGGGGGCCACCGCGGCCCCCTCTTTCTTGGTCAAAATACCCATTGCGCAGTCATCCGCCACACGCAGGCGCGCAGATCAGAGCATAGCCGGCACCACCAGATCCGGTGGACGATGTCCATCGGCAAAGGTTTTGACGTTCAGCAAGACCTTCTCGCCCATTTCCAAACGCCCCTCGATCGTCGCCGAGCCCATGTGCGGCAGAAGAACCACGTTGTTCAGCTGACGCAAACGCGGGTTGATCTGATGCCCGTGTTCGAACACATCGAGGCCAGCCCCTGAAATCTCGCCCGCGCGCAGCATCCGTGTCAGAGCATTCTCGTCGATGACCTCGCCCCGCGAGGTGTTCACGATCACCGCATTCGGTTTCATCAACTTCAAGCGCCGCGCATTCATCAGGTGGAATGTCGCGGGCGTGTGAGGACAGTTGATCGAGATGATGTCCATCCGTGCCACCATCTGATCGAGGCTCTCCCAGTAGGTCGCCTCCAGCTCGTCCTCGATCTCGGGACGCAGGCGGCGACGATTGTGGTAGTGCACTTGCATGCCAAATGCCTTGGCCCGCCGCGCAACCGCCTGACCGATCCGGCCCATGCCCAGAATACCCAAACGGCGGCCACCTACGCGGCCCCCGAGCAGAGCCGTCGGCGCCCATCCGGCCCAATCGCCGGACTGCATGGTGGCCAGACCTTCGGGTATGCGGCGCGTGACCGCCAAGATCAGCGCGATCGTCATGTCCGCCGTATCCTCGGTCACCACGCCGGGGGTGTTCGACACCAGAATGCCCCGCTGACGCGCGGTATGAACGTCGATATGGTCAATCCCCGCCCCGTAGTTTGCAATCAGCTTCAACCGATCGCCCGCTGACGAGATGACCGACGAATCCAAGGTATCGGTCAGAGTCGGCACCAGAACATCCGCATCCTTCATGGCCGCGACCAATTCCTCGCGACTCATCTGCTGATCGTTCTCACGCAAAGTTACATTGAAAAGTTCTTTCATCCGCGTTTCGACTGCTTCTGGCAGGCGTCGCGTCACAACAACTTTCAAACGCTCTGATGGCATTCGGAACCTCCGCATCTTTCCATATCGCGCTGTTGCTGGCAGAGTGTCCCATGACACGGGCCAGCACAAGAACCCCACTGAAAAAAGACAAAGAGCAGATGACCTTTCGCGGATTTCCCATCCTTGGCGCGGCTCTAATCGCCGCTCTCCTGACCAATACCCCCCTCTTCGCCCAAGACGCGCAACCCGCGCCGGAAGAAGAGACAAGAGGCCCCGTCACGAACCTGCCCCTCCCCCGCTTTGTCTCGATTAAATCGTCCAAAGCCAATGTGCGTCGCGGCCCCAGTCAAACACACCGCGTTGATTGGGAGTTCAAACGCAAGGACTTGCCCGTCGAAGTCACCGCCGAATATGGCCACTGGCGCCGCATCCGCGACCATGACGGCGCTGGCGGCTGGATTCACTATGCCCTGCTCTCTGGTCGGCGTACGGCGCTCGTGGACGAAGAGATGGTCAGCCTCTACGCCAGCCCCGACCTGCGCTCGACAGAAATTGCGCGACTGGAGAAGGGTGTGATTGCCCAAATCGTCGAGTGCATTCCCACGTGGTGCGAGCTACGCGTCGCCGACTACCGCGGCTGGACTCCAAAGGCCGGAATCTGGGGCGTCAAAGCAGACGAAGTCTTCGACTGAGAAAAATCGAAATTGGGGTGATTTTTTTACTTCACCCCCCTTGCGGCCCCCAAACGCTTTGAGTAAACACCGCCTCACACTGCTGGTGGGGTGTAGCCAAGTGGTAAGGCACCGGTTTTTGGTACCGCGCACCGTAGGTTCGAATCCTACCACCCCAGCCACATTTACCCGAAAACAGGTTATTCTGGTTTACCTGCTTAGGTCAGTCAGCGCGCCGTTAGTGCCGTCGTGGCGTTCCAACACCTCATACCCTAGCGAAAAGTTTAGCCGTCTTCAGTGGATATCGCAGCGTACCACTAACCTGAACGCATACACCTTTGTTTCCAAATCTGTTCTGTGCCAAGCAAGCGACAGAGTCCCTTCTGGCTTTCACAACATAGCCGAAGAGACCGGTTAGCAGACGGCTCAGGATGTAAAGTCGATGAAACTTACGCGCTATTCGGATTATGCCCTGAGGGTCAGCCTCTACCTTGCGATCAATCAAGCGCGCTTGGTGCAGATTTCGGAGATCGTCAAAGTTTACGGCCTGCCCCAAGGAAATATCATGAAGCTCACCACTGACCTGGTTGGCGCAGGCTTCTTTGAGTCTGTGCGAGGACGCACTGGCGGCATCAGGCTTGCCATTTCGCCATCGGAGCTGACCGTGGGGCAAATTGTACGCCATACGGAGGGCAGCCAGGCTTTGGTCGATTGCTCGTCCTGTATTCTTGCGCCGGAATGCGGGCTGATCTGCATCATGTCAGAGGCGAAGCAAGCCTTCTTTCGAGTGCTGGACAACTACACGTTTGAGCAAGTGATCGCTCGGAACCCCAAAGCGATCGATATATTGTCGCTGACAGGCGGCGAGTGATCCGCGGAGCCATCTGGATTCGGGCCGTACTCGCACTTCAGCAGCCGGCCACCATTCACACTCCGCACCAGATTTAATCATTCACCCAAAATGAATGTATATAAATTCACCAAGGCGGCCCGGAGGCCCCCGTGCGATGCCTCTTATTCAGCTGCAGTGCAGAAAAAGGTTCTCGTTTGTTCAACCTGATGTAGCATCAAGAATGTGCTGACAACGAGGTTGGCCGCTTCCGAGACAACGTTCGTCCCGAATTTATGTTGATTTCCCTGCGCCTTATGGGCGCACGAAGCGGCGTGGGCCTTCCACGACCAAACCCTTGCGAGTGAAATGCCAGCACAGCCAGCCCTCACCGAAGAACACCCTCTAATTGAGTCCGCTCGCTCCCGTATTGTGGTGATCGGAGGCGGCCCAGTGGGTGCGCGCGCCGCGACGCTTTTGGCGAAACGCGGTCTCGCAGTGACGGTTCTATCGACAGAACGGTTCGAGCCTTACAATCGCGTCAAGCTGACGCCTCTTCTTGCGGGCGCGGTGCAGTTCGGTGAGATTGTCACTCCCGGATTTGATGACCCCGAACAGGATTTGCGTCTCCTCACCGGAATGCGTGCGAAATCCATCGACCGTGCGCAACGCTTTGTGACGACCGCCGACGGGCAAATCTGGCCGTATGAAAAACTGATTATCGCGACGGGCTCGCGGGCTTTTATCCCCGGAGTCCCGGGACGCGATCTACCCGGTGTATTCACATTCCGTTCGGCCGAGGACGCGTCGGCCCTGATGGCGCGGAGTATCAGCGCCCGGCGCGTCGTGGTGATTGGTGGTGGTCTCTTGGGCCTAGAGGCCGCACGCGGTATGCAGCAGCGGCAGGCCCAAGTCACCGTAGTCGAGCACGAAAACCGGCTTATGCCCCGTCAGCTTGATGAAGAGGGCGGCGCGCTGTTGGCCGAGAAAATTCTAGAGCTTGGCGTCACGCTGCGAGCCAGCGTTGCTGTCAAAGCGATCGAAGGCGAGCATCGGGTCGAGTCGGTGCGCCTTGCGGATGGAACAGTCCTGCCATGTGATACGGTTATCATCTGCACTGGCGTCCGCGCCCGAACTGATCTGGCGCGCACCGCCGAGCTGAGCTTTAGCCGTGGCATCACCGTTGATGATGCAATGCGGACCTCGGATCCGGACATCTACGCGATTGGTGAATGTGCCGAACACAACGGCGTCGTGCATGGTCTGGTCGGACCGGGCTATGAACAAGCTGATGCGGCAGTTGCTGACATTCTGGGGGAGCATGGTCGCTATCAAGGCTCAACACCCACCACCAAGCTAAAAGTCATCGGCGCAGACGTATTTTCTCTCGGTCAGGTCGAGCAACTAGAAGTCGCGCCGGACGTCCGCAGCCATACTTGGCGAAACGACACTGGATATCGCCGAATTTTCCTACGCGGGGGACGTTTGGTCGGGGCCATTGCCGTGGGCAGTTGGCCTCAGGCCAGTCGCGTTCAAAGTGCCATTCAGAACGAGGCGTTGATTTTCCCGTGGATGGTGGGCCGTTTCCTGCGCGGCGGGTCGCTCTGGGTTGAAGAGGACGGCGACATCTCGCAAATGCCGAATGCCGCCACTGTGTGCAACTGCACCGGTGTGACCTGCGGACGGCTAAGAGACGCGATGGCGGGCGGGGCCAAGACCCCCGAAGCGCTGAGCGCGGCGACCGGCGCAGGCACAGTCTGCGGCACGTGTGTTCCGCTGCTGGACGAGATGGCGAACAGCGGCGCAGCCCCCAAGCCCGTTCGCTGGTATCGCCCCATTCTGGTTTTGTCCGCACTAGCCGCACTAGCTGCTTTGACCGTCGCGCTTGTACCGCGCATTCCTTGCCCCAGCAGTTTCGACGCTGAGAGCCTACGCGTTTGGTTGTGGCGCGACAATATCGTGCGGCAGTGGACAGGCTTCATCCTGCTTGGGTTCACCTTGGCCGCGATGGTGATCGGCCTACGCAAGCGTCTGCGGTTTATGGACAAGCTGGGGGCCTATGACGGTTGGCGGCTGATCCATCTGGGGATCGGTGCCTTGGCCGCGATCGGGCTGATCGTGCACACCGGCCTGCGACCGGGGGACAACCTGAACCTCATGCTCTTTGTCAGCTTTGCTGCAACGCTGGTGTTTGGCGCGGCAGCCGGTCTGGCAACGGGAGGCGATCACGAGTTGCGCGCGCGCCGCATCGGCACCGCTCGCAAACCCGCCCGCCGCTGGCCCACTTGGGCCCATATCGTGATGATCTGGCCGCTGCCGCTGCTGGTCCTCGCCCATGTTTTAACAAGTTACGCGTTCTAAGGAGGGCAACAGATGTCACGCAACGCCCTTCTTTGGATGCTCTGGAGTCTGCTGACCTTTGTCGGCGCAGGCGCGGTTTTCGCGGCGCTCTATATCGGCGGCGACCGGACGGTCCTGCTGCCGGGTCAAACGGCTGGGGCCCACCACCAACTCGAGATCGCCTGCGAAACCTGCCACACCTCGGACCCTTTCGACAGTCAGGCCACGATCAAGAAAGACATCAACAAGACTTGCACGACCTGCCACAAGGACGAGTTGAAAGAAGCCGACGACAGCCACCCGAAGAAGAAGTTCACCAACCCGCGGATGGCGAGCTACTGGGAGAAAATCGACGGGCGGTTCTGTACATCCTGCCATTCCGAGCACCAGCCGGAAATTACGCTGCCGATGATGGTCACGCTGCAGGGCGATTACTGCGTCGCCTGCCACTCCGAAGGGGATCAGGACATCCGCAAGGACCGCGAGAGCCACGCGAACCTGACCTTTGACACCTGTGCCTCGTCGGGCTGCCACAACTATCATGACAACCGCGCGCTGTATGAGGATTTCCTCGTGAAGCATGCAGACGCGCCTTGGCTGATGGACGAACCTGTCGTTGCCGCTGCCGCCCTGCCCCAACTGCCCCGCGCCAGCAGCACGGAAGAGATTGAGACCTATTTGGCCTCGCTCGACGCGCCGGTTCAGGACGACGAAATCGCCCACGATTGGGCGGGCACCGCGCACGCTGCGGCGGATGTGACCTGCACCAGCTGTCACGCCCCCGAAGAGCAAGCGTGGACCGACCACCCCGACGAAGGCATTTGTTCGGACTGTCACAAGCCCGCCGCCAAGAGCTTCTCTTTGGGCCGGCACGGGATGCGCCAGCACTCGAAAATCTCGAAACCTCGGGACGCGGGCAAGCAGCTGAAAGCCCTTGGCTGGAAGGACGCCCCCGAAGAGTTGGTGGCCGCGCTCAACGCCTATCTGAACGACCCTGCCCCGCCGCCAATGATGAGCACGGACGAAGCCCTCGTCGATTTGTCGGATGACGCTCATGGTCAAGGGATGACCTGCACTTCATGCCATTCGCCGCACAAGGAAGAGCCGCAGCAAACCGCTGTCACGGCCTGCCTTAGCTGCCACAACGACGATCACAGCCAAAGCTACGAGCAAAGCCCGCACTTTGCCCTGTGGCAGGCCGAGACCACCGGCAATGCCCCCGCGGGCACCGGCGTCACCTGCGCGACCTGCCATATGCCGCAGTCCGAGAAAAAGGGCTTTGCCGTCACGAACCACAACCAGAACGACAACCTCCGCCCGAACGAGAAGATGATCCGCTCTGTCTGTCTAGACTGTCATGGACTGGGCTTTGCGATTGATGCGCTCGCCGACCCTGCGCTGATCGCGAACAACTTCAAGGGCCAACCATCCCGCCACATCGAAAGCATCGATTGGGCGACAAGCCGCGTAGAACCGTCCGACCAAGGCGCCAACCAATGAACGCACGGTCCTACGCACCCCCTGCCAATCATAATCCAACAGGAGAGATACATATGACCAGCTACGGAACAAAAATCAAAGCAGTCCTTCTCTGCGGCGCAATGGCGTTCGGTGGCGGCACCGCCGTCCACGCGGAAATGGAAGAGCAAGAAGTCGCGGATCTGCTACACCTGGTGATGTCTTCGGACCGCACCGTCTACACCCGCATGATCGTCAACCGTCTGGCGGTCAAAGAGAAAGTGATCACCGCGTCCGAACACTTCGAAGATGAAAAAGCGCTGGTTCTGCCCGCACAGATGTTCCGCTTTGGCGCGGAAATGGTGGCCGAAGAAACCGACGCCTTCTCGTACTCGCTGCTGTCGCTCTGGCCGATCAACAAACAGAACGCCCCTGCCACCGACCTCGAAAAAGAGGGTTTGCAGTATCTGGTCGATAACCCCGGTGAGAACTTCTACGGCGAAGAAGAGCTGGGTGGTCAGAACTACTTCACCGCGTTCTACGCCGACGTTGCTGTGGCCGAGGCATGCACCTCTTGCCACAACGATCACAAGGACTCGCCCAAAACCGACTTCGAAGGCGGTGACGTGATGGGCGGTGTGGTTATCCGCATCCCTGTGGAGTGATCTGATGCAGCGTGCGGTGATCTGCGCGGCGCTCCTTGCGGGTGCACCTGCAGCGGCAGAAGTGACACTTTCTGACGTTTTGTCCACCCGTGGGCTTGACGGCTTCGTCACTGCCGACCGGCTGCCCGAACCAGTGGCCCCAACACTGGCTCAGGGCAAAGGTGTCTGGGAGGGCACCTGCATGGCCTGCCACGGCGGCAACAAAGCCACCGGAGCGCCCAAGATCACCGCAACTAAGACATGGCAGCCCCGCATCGCGCAGGGGCTGCCCACTCTGATTGACCACGCCACCCAAGGCTTTGTGGGCAAAACCTACACCGAAATGCCGGCCCGTGGCGGCAATCGCGACCTGAGCGACGCAGAGATCGCTGCAGCCGTGACCTTTATGGTTTGGGCGAGCGGCGGCGAGGCCGAGGCCCAAACCTTTATCGAAAAAAACAAGGAATGAGAGACATGACCCCCGAGAAAATCGCCCTCGTGCAAGACAGCTTTAAAAAAGTGGCGCCCATCGCTGGTCCCGCAGCCGATATCTTCTACGACAAGCTCTTCGAACTCGCGCCCCAAGTGCGCCCCCTCTTCCCCGAAGACATGTCGGAGCAGAAGAAGAAGCTGATGCAGATGCTGGCTATCGCCGTTAACGGACTGACCAAGCTGGACGAGATCCTGCCCGCCGTTCAGGACCTTGGCCGTCGTCATAACGGCTACGATGTCACGCCCGAACACTACGGTTACGTTGGCGAGGCCCTGCTCTTCACCCTTGGAAAAGGGCTCGGGGACGATTTCACACCCGAAGTAAAGGAGGCATGGGCCGAAACCTATGGCGTCCTCGCTGGCGTGATGATTGATGCACAAAAAGCAGCTGCAGCCTAGGCTGCCTCAGGGGTCGGGTGATCTTCTCGGCCCTCGCTTGCTCGGGCTCTTTTGGTTCTTCGTGCTGACGCGGACTACCCTAAGAACCACGCCGTTGAATTTCATGGCGCGCTAGCAGGGATTTTATCACAGTGTTCTGGTGATTTAGATGCTTCGACCCGTAAACAGCGGAGTGTTGTGTCATCTCAGTCGAAAGCGTTGGTTGCGGGAGTAGGATTTGAACCTACGACCTTCA
>NZ_JAOARZ010000007.1:0-109617 GCF_025210255.1 Donghicola sp.
CGGCGTCATATGGGTCTACGGCCTCGGCGACGACAGCGTCATCGCATTTACCCCGTTCGGGATCGAAAACCTGAAAGAACTCATCGAAATGGATCAAGACCGCGCGCATTGACGGCCCCACGGCCTACGCCGAATGCTTACGGATCAGGAAATCACTCCACTTTTTTCTTGCAACCTCGAAGGGACGCAAAAATGGCAGTTCTCGATATCACCCGCATCGACACCCCTGCGGCTGGCATTGGTGCCCGCCTTTGGCAGGCAGCAGTGCATTTCGCATATTCGCTGGCGGCCCCGACGGGCTCTGACAAGGCGCTGGACGCTCTGTCCGACGCGCAGCTGGACGATCTGGGCCTGTGCCGCGCAGACATCATCGACATGAAAAAAGCGCGCCGCTTCTAAGCCGCAGACCAGACCAACGCAAAAGGGCGCCTGATCCAGTCAGGCGCCCTTTTTGTATGTCAGCGTCAGATTACTTCTGCAGGGTCAGGGTCGACCAATCCCCAATGTCTTCGCGGTGGGCCAAGGTCATGCCCTGCGCCACATAGGCTTCGGTGACTTCGTCCGCCTGATCCACCAGTAGGCCGGACAGGATCGCGTAGCCGCCCTCGCCCAGATGCGAGGCCACATCGGGGGCCAGATCAATCAGCGGAGCCTTCAGGATGTTCGCAAAGACCAGATCAAAGGGCGCGGCATCGTGGAAAGTCTCGTGCTCGAAACCAGTCGCCTCGAGGCAGTTGACGCGGCCTTCCAGACCGTTGGCTTTGACGTTCGCTTCGGCGACTTCGACCGCGACGATATCGATGTCGCTGGCCAGAACGGGGTTCGGCCAAATACGCGCAGCGGCCATGCCCAGAACAGCGGTCCCGCAGCCGATATCAACCACGTTCTTGCCCTTGAACCCGCCCGTGTCCAAACGATCCAGCGCCCGCAAACAGCCCAGCGTGGTACCGTGGTGACCAGTGCCGAACGCCATTGCGGCTTCGATCAGCAGAGGCTCGCTATCCGCAGGCACCTTGTCCGCGTCGTGGCTGCCGTAGACAAAGAAACGCCCTGCGACCACAGGGGCCAGATCACGCCGCACTTTGGCGACCCAATCCGTTTCGGGCAGTTCGCTGACCACGAAATCCTGCGCGTCGTTCATGGACGCCAGCAGCGCCAAACCAGCCGCGTCGGGTTCTTCGGTGAAATAGCCGCCGACTTCCCACAGGCCCGAGCCATCTTCCATTTCGAACACGCCGATGCCGGTGGGCTCGGGGATCATGTTCTCCATCGCCACGCCCAAGGCTTCGGCGTTCTCTTTGGCGGTCAGCTTGGTATAGGCGGTGTAGGTGGGCATTTCGGACTCCTGTTCAGGCTTGCAGGGGGCGATAGGCCCCCTTCTGCCTTGGGTCAAGCGCCCTTTACTCTGCGACCGCAGCCACGAACCGGCTAAAGCGGGTTTCGTTGCCCTTTTCCGGATGGCGCGGGATCAGCAGTGCCAGACAGAGCGATGTCGCCGCCATCCCTGCCGCCAGCACAAAGACCGCGCCCGGCGATTGAAGCCACAGGTAGCCCAAGGCCGCAGGCAAGAAGACCGCCGCGATATGGTTGATGGTAAAGGCAACGGCCGCGGTCGGCGCGATATCACCGGGGTCCGCGATTTTCTGGAAATAGGTTTTGATCGCCAGCGCCATGGCAAAGAACAGGTGGTCGATCACATAGAGCACAGAGGCCAGAACGACGCCCCATCCAAACATGTAGATGCCGCCATACAGGCTAAACACAACGATGAGGCCGACATATTCAATCACCAGCGCCTTTTGCTCGCCAAAGCGGGACACCATTCGCCCGATCAGGGGCGCAAAGAACATGTTCGCGACAAGGTTAATCAAAAACAGCCCCGTGACCTCGTGCACGTCAAAGCCAAACCGTTCGACCATCATAAAGCCCGCAAAGACCACAAAGATCTGACGGCGCGCTCCGGCCATGAACTGAAGCAAGTAATACAGCCAGTAGCGGCGGCGCAGAACGAACTTCTTAACCTGAGGATTGGGTGCTTCGAACTGAGGATAGGCAAAGATCGCAAAGAGCGCGACCGCCGCCGTCACCCCGCCCGCAATCATGTAGACTGTGGAATAAGACAGCGAAAAGCTCTGCCACGTCAGCATGATCAGGCCGTAGGCCACCAGCGTCGCGGCACTGCCTGTCGCCAGCAAAGCGCCCAGAACTTTGGGCGCCTCCTCCTTGGACAGCCATTGCAGCTGGAGCGACTGGTTCACCGTCTCATAATAATGAAAGCCGATTGAGCTCAGCATTGTGACCACCAGAATTCCGCCCAATGACGGAAAGAACCCTGTGATCGCCGTCGCGACACCCAGCAAGATCAGAGAGACCAGCCCCAAGACCTGCTCTCGAATGATCAGCAGCAGCGCGATCACGCCAATCGCCAGAAAACCTGGAATTTCGCGCACCGTGTGTAGCCAGCCGATGTCAGAGCCATCGAACTGTGCCACCTCGATCACGAAGTTATTCAGCAGGGCAGACCATGTCGCAAACGCCACCGGCATCGCGGCGGCCATCACGAACAGCAATGTTTTGGGCTGACGCCATTTCGGCAAATGGCGCGCGTCGGCCAGCGGAAGCGGGGAAAAGAAAGAACGACTCATGCCAAGTCTATTACGCCCGCCCGTGATCGCTGGCAAAGCTCAATCTGCGCGGGACGTCGTAAACGGGTATTCCAATTCTGCACATAAAACACGTTGCGCGTGGTCGCGCATCGGCGGGACGACGCACCTCCCGATGAACTTCGCTAGATACGGCCTTCGTCCCGACAAAAGGCACTCCCCAATCGCGGAGCGAACAATCAGCGATCAAATTCACACATTCATATTCTGATACAAATCAAAGTACGCCGCGGCTGATCTGCGTAAACCCCTCCCAATCGCCCGACAGGAGAGCACAATGGACATACTCTGGATCGTCGAATCGCTGGGAGAGGCCGCAACTGCCGCTCTGTTCGGTCTGATCACCGGCGTGATCTTTGGCGTCGCTGCTCAGCGATCACGATTCTGCCTGCGGGCGGCGACGGTAGAATTTGGACGGTTCCAGATGGGGGACCGAGTGGCGGTCTGGCTTCTGACCTTCTCAACGGCGCTGGTCTGGGTACAGGCGGCAGAACTCAGCGGTCTGATGCAGGCCGAAGACGCACGAATGATGGCCGTCCCCGGAAGTTGGTCCGGTGCAATTCTTGGCGGGCTACTTTTCGGTTGCGGAATGGTGCTAGCCCGAGGCTGCTCTGGCCGGCTCTTGGTACTCGGGGCGACGGGCAATCTGCGCTCGATCGTCTCTGGCCTGATCTTCGCGGTCGTCGCACAAATGAGCCTGTCCGGCTGGCTCTCTCCGTTTCGGGACCGGCTGGCGGCCCTCTGGATCACGAGCGGCGGGCGCAACCTGAACCTAGAGGCTTCTGTAGGACTACCGGACTGGGGTGGGCTTATCCTTGGGCTTGGAATTGCTGTTTTTGCGTTAGAACTGTCGCGGCGCCAACAGATTGGCTGGACACGTCTGATGTTCGCGTCGGGCGTGGGGTTCGCTGTCGCGGTCGGCTGGGTCCTGACCTACGCCCTGTCCCAAGTCGCTTTTGACCCAGTGCAAATCGAAAGCGCGACGTTTACGGGACCCTCGGCCCACACGCTCATGTTCTTTCTCGAGCGTAACCCGGTGCTGGAGTTCGACGTCGGCCTCGTGCCCGGCGTATTCATCGGCGCCTTTGCCGCCTCTTGGTTCAAGGGCGAATTCAAATTCCAAGGGTTTGAGGACGAAGCCAATATGCGCCGCGCGATGCTCGGAGCGGCACTGATGGGCTTTGGCGGCATGTTGGCGGGGGGCTGCGCGATCGGCGCAGGTGTGACAGGCGGCTCGATCTTTGTCGGCACCGCCTGGCTGGCACTGTTTTGCATGTGGGTCGGCGCTATCGTCACCGACCGTATGGTGGATTACTCGGCCGAGTAACCTACCCCGCCCGCTTGACCGTCATTATTCGACTGCGAGAAACCCTCGCTCAGGCGGCGCTGCGCAACACTCTGGGCAATCCAGTCCACAACAGCGTTCACAATCGGATCGCGCTGACGCTTTTCTTGGTAAACTGCCCACAGGCTGCGGGTCGCAACGCTATGCGCACCAGTGATGATGTTGAGCGGCGATGTCGCAGGCAGGTGCAGACGGGGCACGATAGTCGCCAGACCGGTCGAGGCCGCCGCATCCATCGCAAGGCTGAAGTCTTCGACCCGCATGACGGGCGGACGACCGAAGCGTTCGTAGCCAGCTTGCATCTCGGGGGTCCAGTCCAGCTCGCGGCTCAGGGCAATCCAGTCACGACTGGTCGCATCAGGCTTTTGCACCGCGCAGAAGTGAACCTTGCCGACTTCGTGGCCCATCAGGGTGTCGTCCAGCGGACGGTTCATCCGCAGCGCGACGTCCACATCTTCACGGTCGAAGTTCGCTTCAATCGACGAACACAGAATTTCCAGCTCGATCCCGGGGTAACGCTCCATGAACGCCCCAAGCTGTTCTGTCAGATAATCTGCCGCAAGGAATCCCGTTGTGATAACTCGCGCCTTCTCTGCAGCCGACTGCAAATGGGGCAAGTTGTTGCCCAAACGCGCCAGATTTGACTCGAACTGTTCAATCACGTCCATCAGGGCGCGGCCTTCGGGCGTCAGACGCCAGCCGTCCCGACCTTGGACAAAGAGCTTTACCCCGACATCCTGAGAGATGCGGTGAATGCGGCGTGAGACGGTCGCAACATTAATATCGAGATGTTTTGCAGCAACGTTCATAGAACGGTGCCGCGCAAGTGCTGCGACGTACCGAAAGTCGTCCCAGTTTACCTTAGATGTAACCATAACAAACCAGACTCGTTAGACAGAAATATATTAACCTATGCAGAACACACTAAGAAAGTGCCTATCTACAGAAAGCTTTGCGGGTCGATATCTATTGTCAACCTTGTTGTGTTTTTTACCCTTACATTCCGCACCCAGAGCGCGATTGCTTTTTGCAAAGCCACCCCTTTAGGAGACTTGACCAACAATCGGACACGATGACGCCCCCTGATTCGTGCAATCGGGGCTGGAGCGGGCCCGAACACTTGTGCACCGACTGACCGAAGCGGCTCGCACTGTCTTGTAAGCTGGTTTGCCAAATCGAAGGCGTCATTTAATTCTTCTGACGAAACAATCACACCAGCCATGCGGCCATACGGGGGCACGCCCGCCGCCTGACGCTCGGCAGCTTCGGCCTGCCAGAAGCCCTCTTCATCGCCAGACAGGATGGCACGGATCACCGGATGTTCCGGCTGAAAGGTTTGCATCAAAGCAAGCCCGCGCTTGGTCGAGCGGCCTGCCCGCCCCGCAACCTGACGCATCAACTGGAACGTCCGCTCTGCTGCGCGAAGGTCAGAGCCCTGCAACCCCAGATCCGCGTCAATCACCCCTACCAGAGTGAGATTGGGAAAGTTGTGCCCTTTGGCCACCATCTGCGTGCCGATGATGATATCCGCCGCGCCATCCGCGATGCGTTTGATCTCTTCTTTCAATGCCCTAGCGCTGCCGAACAAATCCGACGACAGCACAGCAATGCGCGCATCGGGGAAAAGCGTCGTCGCCTCTTCGGCCAGACGTTCGACACCGGGTCCGACCGGAGCCAACTTACCTGCCACATGACAGCTGGGGCACTCCTCTGGCATCGGGGTGGTTTCGCCGCACTGGTGGCACATCAGTCGCTTTAGGAACCGGTGTTCGACCATGCGTGCATCGCAATGGGGACAGGCCACCTGATGGCCGCAGGCCCGACAGATCGTGACGGGAGCGTATCCGCGCCGATTCAGAAACAATAGGGCTTGCTCGCCTCGGTCGATACGCTCCTGCGCTGCCTTACGTAAAGTAGGTGAAATCCACGTGCTCGCGGCCAGTGTTTCAGCCCGCATATCGACGGCTTCCATCTCTGGCATGACCGCCTCTCCGAAGCGCGAGGTCAGATCGAGACGGTCGTATTTGCCCGCTTCGGCATTTGCCCATGTCTCAAGGCTGGGTGTTGCCGATGCCAGCACCACTCTTGCGGAACATAGGCTTGCACGTAGGACTGCCATATCCCGTGCATTGTAAAGGACGCCGTCCTCTTGTTTGTAAGACGTGTCGTGTTCTTCATCGACCACGATCAGCCCCAAATCGCGGAACGGCAGAAACAAGGCTGAGCGTGCACCGACCACAACTTGGGCACCGTTTTCAGCCACCATTTTCCACGTGCGGCGGCGTTCGGTCATCGTCACACCACTGTGCCATTCAGCAGGTCTGCCACCAAAACGGGCTTCGAGACGGGTCAGAAACTCCGATGTCAGCGCAATTTCCGGCAGCAGCACCAAGGCCTGACGCCCACGTTTCAGGCAGGCTGCGACCGCTTCGAGGTAGACCTCGGTCTTGCCCGAGCCCGTCACGCCCTTCAGCAACGTGGTGCCATAGGTGCCGCTGGCGATCCCTTGGGCTAAATGGGTGGCTGCAGCGGCCTGATCTTCGGTCAGGTCTTTGCCCTTGTGGTTCGGGTCTAGATGCGGAAAGGGCAAATCTTTGGGCGCATCCTCTTCGCGCAATGCCCCCTGCTTCACGAGCCCTTTGATGACAGAGGACGTCACCCCCGCCATTTCGGCCAGCTCGCGCTGGGTAAAGGCCAGCCCACCATATTCCCGCATCGTCTCCAGCACCCGCTGGCGCGCATCGGTCATCCGGTCGGGCTCGCCCTCTCCCAGCCGGTAGATCCGGCGCGTGGCAGGCGCATCGCTGAGGCCCGGAGCGCGGGTCGCCAGCCGCAGCATCGCAGGCAAAGGCGTCAGCGTGTAATCCGCCGCCTTGATGATAAAGTCCCGCAGCTCGTCGCGCATCGGCGGCACATCCAGCACCCGCAGTACAGCGCGCAGCTTGGCCCGATCATAGTCACCTGCCGCCGGCCCCCACACCACGCCCAACACGCGACGCGGCCCCAAGGGCACCTCAACATAAGAGCCGCTCCAGCACCCACCTTCGGGGGCGAGGTAATCCAAAGGGCGATCCAGCGGCTGCGTTGTCAGCACCGCACAGGGTTCGCCTGCCTCGAAATACGCTGGTTCCAAACTCCGGCTCCTCTGATTGGATCAGATATCCCCCTTGGCCTAGCCCCTTCGCAAGCAAACGCCAACCCGCGGAATTGATGCCAACGGGGCAACAGACGGAGCCTTTCGCGCAACAGGTCACCAACGGTTTACGATAGGTGCAATAAAACAAGGCGCGCGTGGATCGGCTGTGTTATAACGCGTGTAACTAAAAAAACAGGCCTACGACATGAGCAGTACGCAAAAGATCGAAACACCCTTGCGCGACCGCATTCTCGCTGAACCGGACCTCATTCTGGATGACCGCGACCTGATGCACGCGCTGATCGCCGCGAACGAACGCGCAATGGGCAGCAATATTGTTGACCTGCGCGGCTTGGCGATGGAACGACTGGAAACCCGTCTGGACCGGCTGGAGGACACTCATCGCAGCGTGATCGCAGCCGCCTACGAGAACCTCGCTGGGACCAATCAGGTGCACCGCGCTATTCTGGCTATGTTGGACCCCGTCACGTTTGAAGACTTCCTTGCCAATCTGGGCAGCGAGGTCTCTCAAATCCTGCGCGTGGATTGCCTGCGTCTGGTTCTGGAAACCCGCCAGAGCGCCGAAGAGCCCGCGATCAAGCGGCTGAGCAACGTGCTGTCATCTGCCGAAGAGGGGTTCGTTCGTGACTATCTGACCATGGGCCGCGGCGGGCAAACACGCCAAGTCACTCTGCGCCAGATCCAATCGGGCGACAGCCGTGTGCACGGCGACAAATACGCCGACATCCGCTCCGAAGCCTGCTTGCGTCTGAACTTTGGCGCGGGCCGCCTGCCCGGAATGCTGGTAATGGGCGCCGAAGACCCCCATCAGTTCACCCCGCAGCAGGGCGCGGACCTCTTGGAGTTCTTTGCTGGCGTTTTCGAACGGACCATGCGCCGCTGGCTGGCATGAGCCTGATCTCTGCCGCGCAGCGGGATGCGCTGGCCAATTGGCTGGCGCATGAGCGCGGGGTAAAGAACGCCTCTGACAACACGATCGAGGCCTACTCCAACGATGTGGTCGGTTTTCTGTCCTTCCTCGCCGCGCACCACGGTGGCGCCGAAGGGCTTGGCCCGCTGTTGCGCATCGCCCCTTCGGACATGCGGTCGTGGATGGCGAATGAGCGTGCCCGCGGGACAGGCGCGCGCAGCCTTGCGCGACGATTGTCAGCGGTGAAGACCTTTTTCCGCTGGCTGGCAGAGCGCGAAGGGTTTGACCCAACCAATGTCCTCTCAACTCGTGCCCCGCGTACACAGCGTCCCCTGCCCCGCCCCCTGACCGAGGATGCCGCCAAAGCTGTAATCGACACCGTTGGCACTCTGCCCCGTGAGGGGTGGGTCGGCACCCGAGACGTTGCGATCGTCACTTTGCTATATGGCTGCGGCCTGCGCATCTCAGAGGCGCTGGGCCTGACAGGCGCAGACGCCCCCTTGCCCGATGCCCTGAGAATTGTGGGCAAGGGCGGCAAAGAACGCGTTGTCCCTGTCATCCCCGCCGCCCGTCAGGCGGTCGCTGATTATGTCAAAGAATGCCCGTATGATCTGGGGCCGAAGGAGCCGCTGTTTCGCGGTGCGCGCGGCGGCGGCGTGAACCCCCGCGTCATCAGCAAAGCCATGGAAACGACGCGGATGCAGCTTGGCCTACCCTCTTCGGCCACGCCGCACGCCCTGCGGCACAGCTTTGCGACGCACCTGTTAAACGCGGGTGGCGACCTGCGTGCGATCCAAGAATTGTTGGGGCACGCGGCCCTTTCGACGACGCAAGTTTATACAGGTGTCGACAATGCACGGCTTCTGGACGTGTATTCTGCCGCCCACCCCCGAGCGAAACGCGGGTGACGGTTGCACCGTGCACCCCAATGCTGCATGAACAACCGATGAAACTCAGATCCGCCGCAATATCCGTACATCTTTTGACCGCGACCGGTGCCTGCATCGCGATGCTCGCCATGTTGGCCGCCGTGGAGCAAAACTGGTCCATGATGGTGCTCTGGCTCGTTGTTGCCTTTGCCGTCGATGGCGTGGACGGGCCTTTGGCTCGGAAATACGAGGTCGGCAAGAACGCCCCAGAGATTGATGGCGTGCTGATGGACCTGATCATCGATTACCTGACCTACGTGTTCATTCCAGCCTATGCTCTGTTCAAGTCCGGCTTGCTGCCCGGCTGGATGGGCTGGCTTGCGATTATGGTAATCACTTACACCAGCGCGCTCTATTATGCCGACACGCGCATGAAGACCGAAGACAAAAGCTTTCGCGGGTTTCCGGGCTGCTGGAACATGGCCATCCTGCCCTTGTTCGCGCTGAAGCCTTCGCCCGAGTTTATTGTGGGTCTGGTGATCGTGTTGGCCGTGGCGATGTTTTTGAACCTGCGCTTTATCCACCCCGTCCGCACGAAACGCTGGCGGGCAGTCTCCTTGCCGATTGCGCTGATCTGGACAGCTTCTGCGGCGTGGGCGGCATGGGTCGATTTCCATCCCGCGAGTTGGGCCGGTTGGGTGCTGGGGGCTAGCTCAATCTATCTGGTTCTGGTGGGGATTGTGCAGCAGATTATTCCGGAACGCCCAAAGGGGTAAGCGCCGGGGGCCAGCCCCCGGACCCCCGGAGTATTTTGGCAAAGATGAAAGAAGGGCGCCGTATCGGGCGCCCTTTTCTGTTTTAGTCGAGTGCGTCGTTGCAGCGTTTGCAGGTCGCTGCGTGGCTATGGGTGCCCACATCCGGCAGAATCTTCCAGCAACGCTGGCACTTCTCGCCGTCTGCTTTTTCAAAGACCACACCGACGCCCGCCTGGTCAGGCAGGCGGAACGCCTCTGCTGGTGCGGGATCTGCTGTCAGGGCGATACCCGAGGTGATGCAGATATCCTCGAACGCGACGGTTTTCAGGGCCGCAAGGGTGTCTGCGTCTTCGACGTGGACCACCGGAGCCGCTTCGAGCGAGGCACCGATGACTTTGTCTGTTCGTTGAACTTCGAGTGCAGCAGTCACCACCCGGCGGACTTTGCGAACGCTCGACCATTTGGCGGCCAGCGGTTCGTCCAGCCAGTCGGCGGGCGTTGCGGGGATGTCCTGTAGGTGGACCGAGCTGTCGTCACCGGGGAAGCGCTGAAGCCAGACCTCTTCCATGGTAAAGGTTAGGATCGGCGCGAGCCACGTGGTCAGGCGATGGAAGAGGATGTCCATAACCGTGCGGGCGGCGCGGCGGCGGATGCTGTCCGGCGCGTCACAATACAGCACGTCCTTGCGGATGTCGAAGTAGAACGACGAGAGTTCCACGGTGCAGAAGTTGAACAGCTGCTGGAACACGCCTTGGAAGTCGTAGGCCGTGTAGCCGGTGCGGACTTTGTGGTCGAGCTCGGCCAGACGGTGCAGAACCCAACGCTCCAGTTCGGGCATTTCGGCCACGTCCAGACGCTCTGCTTCGGTGAAGCCATCAAGGCTGCCGATCAGGAAGCGCATGGTGTTGCGCAGTCGACGGTAGCTGTCGGCGACGCCCTTCAGGATTTCCGGCCCGATGCGCAGGTCGGCAGTGTAGTCCGACTGGGCCACCCAAAGACGCAGGATATCGGCGCCGTATTGCTTGGTGACGTCTTCGGGCGACACGGTGTTGCCGAGCGATTTGGACATCTTGTTGCCCTTCTCGTCCAGCGTGAAGCCGTGGGTCAGCACGCCGCGATAGGGGGCACGGCCCTTTGTGCCGCAAGCCTGCAGCATCGAGCTGTGGAACCAGCCGCGGTGTTGGTCGGTGCCCTCGAGGTACAGGTCCGCGATGCCGTCCGCCGCGCCATCGGGACGATCACGCAGCACGAAGGCGTGGGTCGAACCGGAGTCGAACCACACGTCGAGGATGTCGAACACCTGCTCGTAGTCGTCAGGGTTCACCACGTTGCCAAGGAAGCGCTCTTTCGCGCCCTCTTTGTACCATGCATCCGCGCCTTCGGTCTCGAACGCTTCGTTGATACGCGCGTTGACCTCTTCGTTGCGGAGCAGGAAGTCTTCGTCCTGCGGTTTCGCGCCCACTTTGGTAAAGCAGGTCAGCGGTACGCCCCAAGCGCGCTGGCGCGACAGAACCCAGTCAGGGCGCGCTTCGATCATCGAATACAGGCGGTTGCGGCCGGTCTGCGGGGTCCACTTTACCAGCTGGTCGATGCTGGTCAGGGCGCGATCACGGATGGTTTTGCCGTAGGTGTCCTGACCGTCGCCAACCTCGCGGTCGATTGCCGCGAACCACTGGGGCGTGTTGCGGTAGATGACCGGCGCCTTGGAGCGCCACGAGTGCGGGTAGCTGTGCTTCATACGGCCACGGGCGATGATCCCGCCCGCCTCGACCAGCTTGGCGATGACGGTGGTGTTGGCTTTGCCCTCTTTGCCCTTGCGGTCAAAGACCTGAAGACCGGCAAAGAACGGCACGTGATCCAAGAATTCGGATTCCTCGCCCACGTTATAGGTCATGCGCTCGATCCAGTTGCGGGCGACAAAGACTTCGTAGTCCTCTTGGCCGTGGCTGGGGGCGGTGTGGACGAAACCTGTACCTGCGTCGTCGGTCACGTGATCACCATCAACCATGGGCACGTCGTAATCCCAGAAGCCGTCGGCCCCGTCGATTCCGTTGAACGGATGGGCACAGATCAGACCTTCGAATTCGCTGGGCGCGACGTCGCGGACCTTGGTGAATTCTGTCACACGGGATTTTTCCAGCGCATCAGCAGCCAGAGTGTTGGCGAAAAGGTACAGATCGCCGGGGTTGGTCCAGCTTTCCTCTTGGGTCGCGTCCACGCGGTACAGGCCGTATTCGATGCCGTTGCCGTAAGCGACTGCTTTGTTCGACGGGATGGTCCACGGGGTGGTGGTCCAGATCACGACGCGCGCAGTCTCCAGATCGCCGCCAGCGTTCTGGAAGCGGAAGGGCACCCAGATCGTGTGGCTCTGGTGATCATGGTACTCGACCTCGGCCTCGGCCAGAGCGGTCTTTTCAACGGGCGACCACATCACGGGCTTGGAGCCTTGATACAGCGTGCCGTTCATCAGGAACTTCTGGAACTCTTCGGCGATCACGCGCTCGGCGTGGAAGTTCATGGTCAGATAGGGATCGTCCCACGTGCCGGTGATGCCCAGACGCTTGAATTCTTTGCGCTGAACGTCGATCCAGCCCTCGGCAAACTTGCGGCATTCCTGACGGAAGTCGACGACAGGAACTTCGTCCTTGTTCTTGCCCTTCTTGCGGTACTGTTCTTCGATCTTCCATTCGATGGGCAGACCGTGGCAGTCCCAACCGGGGATGTAGCGCGCCTCGCGGCCCAGCATCTGCTGACTGCGCACAATGAAATCCTTGAGGATCTTGTTCAGCGCGTGACCAATGTGCAGGTTGCCGTTCGCATAGGGCGGGCCATCGTGCAGGATAAAGGGCTCGCGACCCTCGGCCTTGTCACGCAGCTGCTGATAGATGTCCATTTTCTCCCAGCGGGCCAGCCATTCGGGCTCTCGCTTGGGCAGACCGGCCCGCATGGGGAAGTCGGTCTTGGGCAGGAACAGAGTGTCTTTGTAGTCGGGCGTTTCGGCGCACATGTGTGGCGTCCTTCGGTCATGTTTTATGTCTGAGAGGGTGCGGCGGCGCGGTATCCCATACGCCTTATCCCGGCGGCTCGTTTGGATCAGAGCGCCGGGCTGATAATTCGAATAATGATCGCCATCACGAATGTCATGGCCGCCTTATATGATGCAGAAAACGGGGCGTAAAGCGCTGCGATGCATCGACCCGTTGCGGCGGTGCGGCACGGGCGATAGCCTGACCCGCGTTCCATTCAGAGAGTCGCCGTATGCCCTACCCCATCACTGGCCCCGATATTGACCGTGTCGTCACGAAATTCTACGCGCGGGTGCGGGTGCATCCTGTGCTGGGGCCCGTGTTTAATGGCCGGATTGCGGCCGATGCATGGCCCGCGCACGAGGACAAGATCAGCCGTTTCTGGCGTAATGCCCTACTGCAAGAGCGGAACTACCACGGTTTCCCCATGCGCACGCATCTGCAAACGCCCGAGATCAAGGCCGACATGTTCGCCCACTGGCTAAGTCTGTTTGATCAAGTGCTGGCAGAGGAGTTGGACGCAGAAATCGCAGAGCGTTGGTCTGCTGTTGCCCATCGGATCGGTGCAGGAATGCGGATCGGCGTGGCTGATCGTGACGCGCCCAAGGATGCCGTACCAAAGCTCTTTTAAGATCAACGGTGGCTCATTGGCGACCTGAAACGGGCGTGCTGGCTATATGGCGACAGAAAGGTGGCTGCGGCGCGAGCGGGCTGGTTCTAGGGGGCTTCAGAGCTGTGAGGGGGCTGGCGACTTGCTGGCTGCCTCGTTGATGTCAGGGATAGCCGACCGCGCAGACCGCGTCAATAAGTTGTTTTAAAACAAATACTTGACTGAATTACTCGGGTAGTTAGGGCATTCTATTTCTTGAAAAATCCAGTGAGCGCGCGCTGGACGACACCCCGCGCAGAGGGCTTTTTCTCGGCGATAAAGGGCAAGGGTCGGCAGACTTCAATCGCTGCGATTCCAACGCGGGCCGTCAGAGCGCCGTTCACCAAACCTTCGCCAAAGCGACGCGAAAGTTTCCCCAGCAAGCTGCCACCGATCAAAGGCTCAAGCATGTCATCGCCAACGGCCACGGCGCCCGTCGCCACAAGATGAGTCATCACAGCGCGCGCCAAGCGCCAGCTGCCCAACAGGCCCCCGCGCCCGCCATAAACTTCGGCCACACGGCGCATCATCCGCAGGTTTGCAGTCATCGCCGCCACCACATCCGCCAGCGCCAAAGGCACCATCGCGGTCACCGTTGCAACCTGACGGGCGGCGACCTCGACTTCTTTGACCGCCTGAGCATCAAGATGGGCCAAGAGTTCACGCTCAACCAAAGCAAGCGCATCTGTGGCCTCGATCGCATCGTCTTTGCGCTCTTTCAGGCGGTCACGACCCCAGCGCAGGTCATCGCGCCCTGCATACAGACGCTCCACGTCCCGCACGACAGCGCGCGCGGCGGCCAAGTCCTGCCCTTCGATGGCGGTGTTGGCCTGATGCTGGATCTTGTCGATACGCGAAAGACGGGCAATAGCCCCGAGCTCACGCAGCACAATCAGCAGGCACACCAGAACGAAGGCTGCGATCAGTCCAGTGACAATCGCGCCCAGAATAACGTTCTGCGCGATCAGGCCGGTCACAAAGTTCCACGCCGCGATCGAGATCATCGCCCCGATCACTGACACGAGCAGGCCCCAGAACCACCGCGCCAATACCGAAGGCTTGCGCGCTGCCAAAACAGCGACGGTTTGCATCGCGCGGCCTTCTGGCGCGTCGGGACCCAGATCGGGCACAGGTTCTGCCTGCGCCGGATTGGGCGTATCTGCTTCGACGGTCGTTGGCGTGTCCAGATCGAACAGGACCGGTCCTTTGCTCATTCAGCACCCCTTTCCCACAGGTACTCGACGTCGGGCAGCCCTTCGTCGTTGTAATCACCGTCGGTGCGCCCCACCTCTTTGAAACCCGACAGGCGGTAAAAAGCACGCGCCACGGTGTTCGCTTTGTACGTCCACAGCCGCAGCCGATCCGAGCGCTCTTTGGCATAGCTCATCAACTGCCGCCCCACGCCATTGCGGCGCGCATCCGGCGCCACATACAGGGCCAAAATCTCGTCCTCTGCCAACGCGATAAAGCCCATGGGCCGGTCCGCAGCGGCAATCGTCACCCAGCCCCGCTCAATCATGGTGGCGCAATACATGATATCCTCGGCGCTGGAGCGCACTTTGGGCAACCACGCCGTCTGGTCCACAAACTCAGTTAGCATCGCACCCATTTTCCCCGCATCGAGGTCATGGGCAGGCCGTAAATAGAAACTCATAAACGATCCCCAAACAAAAATTGCGCCGCACGGTCCAGTCGAATATGGGGCGGACCGTCCCCCGGCCGCAGGGTCAGCGGGGCCGGAGCAAAGCGCATGGCTTCAAAATCACCTTCCAGCCAACCGCCCTCTTCCCCGTTCAACAATACACGGGGGTCGGCAGGCAGTTCGCCGGGATACAGGGCGGCCATCCGCCCGTCTTCTAATAACTTGCCGCGCACCACATCTAAGGTCTGGCCATTGTGCTGGCGGCTCTCTTCGGTTGTTGCGCGCAGGGCCGCGATAGACATCGCTGCGGTTTCAGCTCCAGCAAAGCGGGCACGCTCGCGGGCCTCTCGGGTCAATTCCTCGATGATAGCGGTCAGGCGCTGGTGCTGGCTGTGATGCAGATGGTCCGCTTTGGTCGCCGCAAAGAGGATTTTCTCGACCCGCTTGCCGCGCAAAAGCTGGGTCAGGAAATCATTTCGGCCGGGGCGGAACGAGCCCAGAATGCCCTGCATCGTGTCGCGCATATCCTGAATGGCCTCGGGCCCCCGATGCAAGGCACCAAGCACATCCACGAGCACCACCTGCCGATCGATCCGCGCAAAATGCTCGCGGAAGAATGGTTTGACCACGCGGGCCTTGTAAGCCTCGAACCGTGTTTCCATCTCGCGCCACAGGCTGCGACGGGGCGCGTTGTCGGGCTTCAGCAGCGGCGCAAAGGTCAGCACAGGTGATCCGGCCAGATCACCGGGCAACAAAAAGCGGCCCGGCGTGCAGTCCGAGAACCCGTCTGCCCGCGCTGCATGAAGATACGCTGTAAAGGTTCGAGCGAGAGTTTGCGCGACCACCTCGTCCAACGGGGCAGCGGAGTCCGTGCCCCGCGCCATATCTACGTAGGGCGCGCCGAGCGCCCGCCCCTCAAGGCGGCGCAGGACACTTGCCGACCACTCCGCGTAACTCTGATCCAACAGGCCCAAGTCCAACAGCCACTCGCCCGGATAATCCACGATATCCAGATGCACAGTGCGCGGGCCGGACAGTCCACCGATCAGCCCATTCGGTTTGATCCGCATCGACAGGCGCAGCTCGCTGACGGCCCGCGTGCTGTCGGGCCAATGGGGATGCGCGCAGGTCAGGTCGGACAGGTGGGACTCATACTCGAACCGCGGCACAGTCACATCGGGCTGCGGCTGGAGAAAGGACGCCAGAATACGCCCTTCGGCGGCGGCGGTCAGGTGGCCCATGCGCCCACGGTCCAGCATGTTCGCCACGAGCGAGGTGATGAACACCGTCTTGCCCGCGCGCGCGAGCCCCGTCACCCCGAGCCTGATAACAGGTTCAAACAGTGCTTCGTTGATGCTGCCTGTGATGCCTTCGACGCCGCGCGTCAGTTCGTCTGCAATCCGCCCGATGACCAAATGGAACCGCCTCCCTCTTCGCGGCACAACCTAAGCATCGCATGACCGTAAAACCAGTAGCTGAATTCGGGGAATGCGAAGGTTGCTTGCCCTAATTGCGATCGCCCGCTACATCGCGCCCATGCCCAGATACGCTTTGCTTGTGGAATATGACGGAGCCCCCTTTGCCGGATGGCAAAGGCAGGCCGACCAGCCCTCGGTCCAAGGGGCGATCGAAGCCGCGCTCGCGCGTCTGGAAAAGCGTGACCACACCATCGCCGCCGCAGGCCGCACCGATGCAGGGGTTCACGCCTATGGTCAAGTCGCCCATTGTGACATGGACAAGGAGTGGGATCCGTTCCGCCTGTCCGAGGCATTGAATTTCCACCTCAAGCCCCTGCCCGTGTCGATCCGCGATTGTCGTCGTGTGGCCGACGACTGGCACGCCCGCTTTTCCGCGACAGAGCGGCAGTACATCTTTCGCCTGCTGAACCGCCGTGCCCCAGCGACGCATCTGCGCGGTTTCGTTTGGCAAGTGACCCAGCCGCTGGACCTGCACCCCATGCAAGAGGCCGCAAAACACCTGCTGGGCCTGCATGACTTCACCACTTTCCGCGCGTCGATTTGCCAAGCGGCCTCGCCGGTGAAAACGCTGGACAAGCTGGACATCGAACAGATCGAAACCGAGAGCGGCACCGAGTTCCGGTTCCATTTGGCCGCCCGCAGTTTCTTGCACAACCAAGTGCGCAGCTTCGTCGGCACGCTCGAGCGCGTCGGCGCGGGCTCTTGGGACCCCATTGACGTGAAAACCGCGCTGGAGGCGTGTGACCGCGCCGCATGTGGTCCGGTCAGTCCTCCGCAGGGCCTGTATCTGTCCAAGGTCGGATATCCAGACGATCCATTCGTCTGAGTCGCTCTGCGCTCAGCGGAGCAAGGCCTGCACTGCGTGCCTACAGTTTGAGCACTTGCGGCCGAAAACCTTCCAAACCCAGCCTAACAAATCCACACCCATAGCGTGTGTCAATTGTGTCGATTGCAACATTAAATCTTTAGCACAGCCGGCGCCCAAAGGTCTGGGGGAAGTCAAAAAAACCGAGCGACACATACAACGTGTAAGTGATTCACAAATCCTTAGCGGCCCACGACACCTCGTTTCATACAAATTCTTATTGTAAATCGCAGTTGCACCCTAACAAAACCTCCTCACCAAACGCGCTGTGTATTGTTAGCAGAATTAGTTTCACCGCGAATTAATTTGACCCACACGAAAAACAACCTAAAGCTGATTTGTATTTTAACGTCCGCTGAAACCCTGCTCCACCTTTCGCAGGCTTCATCATTTCACGACCAAAATATTCAAGCAGTCTATAGGAAGTTCAAAAGTGCCCTTGATCACGTCCTCATCCGGAATTGCGACTGAAAGCGATGCCGTTGTCTTCACACTATCCTTGTCCGCGCCAGCAGCAGACGCTGTCACAGTGCAGTACCAAGCCCAGCCCAACGGATCGGCCACGGACGCCGATCTCAGTTATAACTTTGCGAGCGGACACAACACGGGAACGGTGATTTTCAGCCCGGGGGAGACCACGGCAACAGTCACGATCTATACAAAATACGACTATATCGACGAACGGGACGAGTCCTTCACCCTTCGCCTGTTTAATCCCAGTGCAAACGCCGGTTTTGTCGATGATGCGCTGACCCTGTTGGCCACGGGCGTGATTTTGGATGACGATGGGGCCGGCGCAAATACCGACCTCTTTGTCTCTGACCCCGTGATTGTCGAGGGCAACAGCGCCACCCAAACTGCCGTTTTCGAGATCCGCCTCTCTCAGCCCGCCTCCACTGCGTTCAGCGTCGATTACACCACGAAAGACGGTGCCGCGAAGGCAGGCACCGATTATGTCCCAGCTTCGGGCACTCTGACTTTTGCAGCAGGCCAACAAGCTGCGACCGTGGGCGTCGAAGTCAAAGGAGACAAACGTTCTGAAGTGACAGAGGCTTTTGATTTGGTTCTGACGCCCTCTTCTTCTCTGTCACTGGGATCTACAAACCTAGCTGGCACAGCGACGATCCAAGACGATGACAGCGGCTCGGGACCCGTGATCTCGATATCGGATGGCACCTCGCTCGAATCCGAAGGCGTTTTGTTCGCCCTAACCCTGTCAGAACCGGCGACAGACGCTGTGACTGTAAACTATCAAACACGCCCCAACGGATCTGCGAATGACGACGACCTAAGCTACAGCTTCGGCAGCTCGCATAATACGGGCATCGTTACATTCGCAGCGGGTCAAACGACTGCTTTTGTCACAGTCTACACGAAGTACGATTACGTCGATGAGCGAGACGAGAGCTTTACCCTCGAACTTTATGATCCAAGCGAGAACGCTGTCCTTGCAGGTGGCGGAAACGTTCTGAGCGCAACGGGCTTCATTCTGGATGATGATGGCGCCGGCGTGAACAACGACATCTTCGTTTCTGACGTTGTCCTCGTCGAAGGAAAAAAGGGCACGCAAACCGCAGTGTTTGACATCCAATTGTCTCGGCCTGCCTCTAGCGACGTGACCGTCGACTACACAACCAAAGACGGCTCCGCGACGGCTGGCGAGGATTACATCGCCACATCGGGCAGTATTACTTTCGAACCCGGCCAACAGCTGGCATCGGTCGCGGTCGAGGTGAAGGGTGACAAGACACCGGAGCCAACCGAGTATTTTGATCTGATTGTGACGCCCACATCGTCTCAGTCGCTCGGGACAGCCAGCCTCGCTGGTACGGCCACCATTCAGGACGACGATAGCGGCAAGGGGCCCATTGTATCGCTATCAGATGGCCAAGCGGTCGAATCTGAAGCGGTCGTTTTTGAGGTCTCTCTGTCAAAGCCCGCAACTGATGCCATCACATTGAATTATAGAACTCTGTCCAACAGCTCGGCCGTGGATGACGACCTGAGCTATAGCTTCGCAAGTTCCCATAACTCGGGTGAAGTGACGTTTACGGCGGGTGAGACTACAGCCTTTGTCACAGTGTACACTAAGTATGATTACGTCGATGAGCGCGATGAAAGCTTTACCTTAGAGCTTTACAATGCACCCGAGAATGTCGGCTTTGCCGGCGGTGTCGACCGCTTGCGGGCCAATGGCGTGATCCTTGATGATGATGGCGCAGGCAGCAATACGATGCTTGTCGGTTCTCCCAACGACATCTTCGAAGGTGCGTCCCGCAGTCAAACTGTACCGGTCGAGGTTCATCTGTCGCAGCCCTTGGACAGCAAGCAGTCCTTCTTTGTCTCGGCGACGGAATTGACCGCGACTGAAGGCAAAGATTTTAGATTGGTGACCAAAACGATCAGCTTCGAGCCTGGCGAGACAACCGCAACTGTCTGGATCAAGACGTTCCGCGACAAGGCGACGGAAACGCCGGAAACCTTTTCGCTGGATTTCGAAGCCAAGGGAACAACGCAAGTGAATGGCGTGATCCCATCCGTCACGGTCACAATAGCGGACGGCCCCGGTTTTGTCCCCGGCCCCACAAACAAGGCGGACAAAATTACCGGAACAAGTGCCGGAGACAATCTTCGCGGACTTGGCGGAGACGACACAATCACGGGTGCTGGCGGCAATGACACCTTGAACGGGGACAACGGGAACGATGTGCTCAAGGGCGACGCAGGAAATGATCTGATATCCGGCGGCAATGGAGCCGATACCGTCAAAGGCGGCGGCGGCAGCGATGATCTGCGCGGAAACGGCGGAAACGACGAGCTGACGGGAAACAACGGGAACGATGAACTGTCGGGCGGCGCGGGTCACGACAATCTACTTGGTGGGGGCGGGTCTGACGTCTTGTTCGGTGATAGTGGACAGGACACCCTGAACGGGGGCAAAGGCCGCGATTACCTTGACGGCGGCAAAGGCGACGACGTTCTGACAGGAGGCGGTCAGCCGGATGATTTTGCCTACGACATCAAACGCGGCGGCAATGATACGATCACCGATTTTGGAGAAGCCGACACGCTCATCTTTTACAAACGTGGCTTCGAGATCACCAAGGAGAAGGCCAAAGCCTTTGTGAATGAATACGCCGAGGTGACTGACGACGGCGTTCTCTTTGACTTTGGCAAGAAAACCACGCTCTTAGTCGAGGATGTGGACACCACGGACGAGTTGATAAGCGCCATTAGTTTTGATTACGACCTTTGAAAGGTTGGACATGCAGGCTGAATGCTCAGCCTGCACCAAGGCTCAAACGCGTCGGATCGACACCAGATGGTTGTCCCAGCTGTAGCCTCCAGCGACATCCAGCATTTTGCCGCCCGACGCGCCCACTTCGAGCAAGCCCCCTGCGAGCGTAATCGCGAACCGGTCGCCGAATTGCGCGACGCCGCTGGCTTCGGGCAAGGCGCGACCGTTAATCGGAGCACCGGTTTGGCCGTCAAAGAACAGAACATGGCCGCCCTTGGGGCCCGTCATAACGATTTCGGACCCATCCGCCGAGATAGCGATACTGCCCGCGTATTGCTTGAGCCGTACAGTTTCGGGATGGTCAAAGAAGGCCAGCGCCTCGCCGCGGCGATGGCTGGCCATCAGGGGCACGGCGGTCAGAGGATTGCCTTGCCATTGCAGGGCGATCACCACGCGGCCCGTGTCGTCCGCCGCAATATGACGGATCGAGTTCAAGCGCATATCGGCGGGCGGTTCGACCTGATCCACGATCTGCCCCTGCGCATCCAGATAGGTCAGGTTCGGCTTCATGGATGGAATATTCAGGACCGCACGATCATAGTCCGGGTGGGTCTGCATCCCCCCATTCGCCACGGCAAAGCTGCCGTCGGACATGCGGATCATCTCGTGCGGACCAATCCCGCCAGAGGGCAACTCACCAATCCGCTTATAGCGATCCTCGGCGTCCCATATACCAAGACGGCCATCGGGCACGTCATAGGCATTTTCGGTGGTCAGCAGCAGTTTGCCATCAGCAGTGAACGCGCCATGCCCGTAGAAGTGCCGCCCCTCTGGGCTATCAAGGCGCGCGATTTCCGTCCCTGTGGCGCAGTCCAACACCACAGCGAACCGGCCTGGACGGCGGGCAAAAGCCACAGCCTCGGCACGGAAGGGATGGGCCGCTGCCGCATGCCCGCGCGACGGGATCGGCAATTCAAAGACCACGTCGCCCTGTTCGGTCAGACCTACGAGCCACGTGGAGTTGCCCTCTTTGGACGCCGCAGTCAGGTAGGCCGGCGCGCCCGCCATGGCCCAAGAGGGCCGTGCCATCGACAGGGCAGCGCCAGCGGCGCCAGAGATCAGAAAATGGCGGCGTTGCATCTCAGTCCCCGTCCGCTGCGCTGAAACCGGTCTCTACTCCTAGGTTCGGTCCAATCTCTTGGTCCATTTCCCCCTGCAAGTATTGCACTTTGCTTTGAAGCCCCTCGACACGGATATAGGACATTGGGTCGGCGACTGCCTCTGACACGGGCATACCGATGCTGTCGACGCGGCCCTCGGTTTGCTCGAACACGGTGTAGATCCAAGAGCGGTTATTCTCGGCGATGTCACCTGCGAACCCAAAGCGGACGACTTCTTCGATGCCCTTAAGCTGCGCAACGATGATATCGTTGGTCAAGCCAGAGCGCCATGCCTCGGCGTGTTTTGGATTGGGGCGCTCGTACGTGCCCAAGGGTCGCCCGAGCCGTGTGTCCGCAATGCGGGTCAGTCCGAAATCGAGCGCGGTATAAACGACTTTGGTGAACTCTGACGCATCAAGGTAGACTGGGTTGTCCGGTCCCGCAGTCCGCGCCAGATCAGCCCAGCCACCCTCGGCGAACCAACCATCGTGCAGATCAACAGCGATCCGGTGCAGGTTGCCCGAAATTCCGATCACCGCTGGACACGGCTCAACTCCTTCGGAGTAGGTCAGCATTTCAATCGCGGGCAGGCCTTGGGCCCCCACGGACAAGCCCGCCACAACTGCCGGATCGGCTTGCTCTTCGGCCGTCTTATTCAAGAGATCACGCAGGGCACGACCAACGAAATTCTTTTTGTCGGGCCAGAAATTCACGGTCAGCGCCGCGCCTTGGCTTTCGATTGGGCCAAACTGGTAGCTGTCTAGCGGCGCCCAAGCCATCCAAGCGTCGCGGAACTGCGCCTTGAAGGCTGCCTCGTCCGATTCACCCTCGCAATAAGCCAGCGCCGCGTCGGTCAATGCCTGTGTTTCGCTGACAAAGGACCCGAACTGGCGGTCAAACACCTCGAGCACGCGGCGGCGGATCGCTTCATGATCGACTACCCCTCGGCCCGGAGCGAAATAGGGCAGGCCCGTTTCCTCGGAATGGGTTTCCAGCGCCACGCCCGGCGCTTCTTTGTTCGCGATCGACTGTGCGGAGGTGGTCCCTGCAACGGCACAAAGGACCAAGGCGGACAGGATGGGTTTGACGGTCATTGTCACAAGGACTCCAGAAATTTGATCAGGGCGCCGCGATCTGCGGCTGTCATGAGGCGCACCGTTTCACGAGCAGCTTCAGCTTCGCCCCCATGCCACAGAATTGCTTCAAGCAGATTACGGGCGCGCCCATCATGCAGGAAATACGTATGCCCGCTGACGGTTTGGGTCATACCAATTCCCCAGAGCGGCGGCGTCCGCCATTCTTGGCCATTGGCCTGCCACTCTGGCCGATTATCAGCAAGGCCCGGCCCCATGTCATGCAGTAACATATCGGTGTAGGGCCAGATCAACTGGAAGCTCTGTTCCGGCTGGTCGTTCAGGCGATCTGTCACAAATTTCGGCGTGTGACAGCTGGTGCAGCCTGCATCATAGAACAGCTCCTTGCCGCGCAGGACCTCGGGATCGCCGGGATTGCGGCGGGCGGGCACGGCCAGATTGCGGCTGTAGAAGGTCACCAGATCTAGAACCTGATCCGAAACTTCGAGGTTCTGCTGCTCGGGCGTGTTGCCATCGGGCGCGGCGCGGCATTCGGTTTGCGCGGCGGTGCATTCGCCGTAGCCTTCGGGGAACATAGAGGTCGAGAGGCCGATATCCGAGTGAAAGGCCATGGCGCTTTGTTCGCGAATGGTGGCAGAACCAGCTTTCAGCCCGAACCGACCCAGCATTTCGCGGTCGAACTCATGGTTCCAGACCATGTTCGGGCGGCCGGAGATTCCATCGCCATCCGCATCTTCAGGGTCCGCATGGGCAAGGATATCGGCTGCGGGGATCGCCTCGAGCAAACCAAGGCCAATCATCTGTGGGGCTATGCGGGGGCTGAGCTGTACGTCGGGATGCAAGCGGCCCGATTGCAGGTCAACTACATCATACTCGGGTGCGCGCAGGGTAACGACAGAGCCATCGCCCAAGGTCACGGGCACGTCCGAGTAAGTGATCTGCATCTGCCCCTCGGGCGCAATGCCAGGGATGGATTTGTCCTGTAGTTGAAGGCCATAGGTCGGCTCTGGCGCGGCACCGAGATAGGCCAGCGTTTCCTCGGTCAGATCGCTTTGATCGGCGGGGATGGAGAGGCGCAGGAACATTGAAACGCCCTCGTCCTCGGCCCCTTCGGGCGGATGGCCGCGGCCGTCCTTGATGTGGCACCGCTGGCAGGCCCGCGCATTATAGAGCGGCCCGAGCCCGTCGCTGGACACGGTCGAGGATGGCGCTGTCACCCAGAGCTTCTTGAAGAACCCGTTGCCAACCTTGAAATCCAACTCCCGCTCGAACGGCATGTTGGCAGAGGCAAACGAGAACGCATCGCGGGTGCGGATGTCGAACTTGGTCGCGGCCCCAGCGGGATGGGTCTCGAACTGTTCGGGCTGGGTAAAGTCGGTCGTGGGCGCCGTCACAGCCGAAATGCGAGCCGCCTCTGCGGCGGTGCGCGGCACGACGTTCAGATGGGGCTCTGCCCCAGCGGCGCTGGCAAAGGTCACCCCTGCCAGCAGCCAAAGCGCCTTAGCTTTCGGCTTGGTCCGCAGAGTCCGCGTTGAGCATTTCGTAGCGCTCGCCGCCGATGCGGTTGTAGAGATCAAGCTGGGTCTCAAGGAAATCAATATGGCCTTCCTCGTCGGCGATCAGCTCTTCGAAGAGGTTCTTCGAGACATAGTCGCCAACACTGTCACAGTGGTCGCGCGCCTCTTTGTAGAGGGTGCGTGCGTCATGCTCTCCGGCGAGGTCACATTCAAGGGTTTCCTTGGCATTTTGCCCGATCCGCAGGGGATCCAGCTTCTGCAGGTTCGGATGACCCTCGAGGAAGATGATGCGGTCGATCAGCTTGTCCGCGTGGTTCATTTCCTCGATGCTTTCTGCACGGGATTTGGCGGCCAGTTTGCCCAGTCCCCAATCCTTTTGCAGGCGATAGTGTACCCAGTATTGGTTAATCGCAGTCAATTCGCTGCGCAGAGCTGCGTTCAGGTACTCGATGACCTTTGCGTCGCCTTTCATGGAAATTACCCTCCGTGTCCTGTGGTTGTTCGTTTAATTTGAGGCACGGCGACAGGGACGTCCAGTCGCGGAACAGGGTATCTTTCGTTCTTGCGCATGGTGGATAAAAACAAGGGCATACATCCCCCGCAGTCCGCCTGCTTGCCCAAAGCGCGGTAGATCCGGCCGGGCGTAATCACGATGCTCGGGTCCGAGGCCCGCATCCAGTCAACCGCCGCGTTAATGTCGTGGTCGGTGATATTCTGACAGCTACAAACAATCATTCTACGTCTCCGACACAAGAAAAGAGGGCGCCCCGAAAGGCGCCCCAGTCAGGTGTAATTACTGGAAAACAGCCGCTTCGTCGTCGAGGCTGTCCGACCCTTCGACCGAAACACCTTCGAGGCCGGCCACCGCGACGGCGCGCTCGATGTTGCGGGTCTGCGCGACCAGCGCGTCAACCGCCGCCATGATCAGCGCTTCGCCAGCTTCGTTGCCTGCGGCCAACATCTGGTCGTAGCTGGTGCCTGCTTCGGCGGTCGATTTGATCGCGCCCAGCTGCATCATGGTGTGGTTGATGTCTGCCATCAGGTTCGACGCCAGATCTGCGTCACGCTCTGCGACGTAATCGTTCAGCGAGGGGCCTTCGACGACCGAACCGTCCACGCGCACATAGCGGCCGGTATAGACGTTACGAATGCCCAGACCGTCGTAGTAGTGGCTATTGTGGGTGTTGTCCGAGAAGCAGTCGTGCTCTTCTTCGGGATCGTGCAGCAGAACGCCAAGCTTCATGCGCTCGCCCGCCTGTTCGCCGTAGGACAGCGACCCCAGACCGGTGAAGGCCATGACCAGACCTTCGGTGCCGTCAGCGGTCACATCTGCGCGGCCTTGGCCGTCAGCGCTCCAGTTGGCGACAGCGTCTTCCAGATCGGTGATCAGCAGGTCGGTCGCAGCCACCAGATACTGCGCACGGCGGTCACAGTTGCCGTTGGTGCAATTCTCGGTGTCAAAGTCGGTCGCGGGACGGTTGCCTGCGCCATGCTCGGTGCCGTTCAAGTCCTGACCCCACAGCAGGAATTCAATTGCGTGATAGCCGGTGGCCACGTTCGCTTCGATGCCATCAACTTCGTGCAGGGATTCCAGAACCGCAGGGGTGATGGTCGAGGCGTCGATGGTGGTGCCCGAAACCTCAAAGCTGGGGTTTGCGATCACGTTGGCAAGGCTGAAGGGGTTCTCGTCGTTGCCGCCAAACATGGGGTCAACGTAGTCGATCAGGCCCTCGTCCAGCGGCCATGCGTTCACTTTGCCTTCCCACTCGTCGACGGTTGGGTTGCCGAAACGGAACGCTTCAGTCTGCTGGTAGGGGACACGCGCGGCCAGCCAAGCCACCTTGGCCGCAGCCAGTGTCTCTTCGCTGGGGTTTGCGACCAGCGCATCAACCGCAGTTTTCAGGTCTTTGGCCAGAGTCAGGCTGTCTTCGTAGCCTGCCAGAGCGATGTCGGCATAGTTGTTCAGAACGTCAGCGGCCTCGACGGCCATGGCACCTGTGGCTGCAAAAGTCATCGCCGAAGCTAGAAGAGTGGCGCGAAGTGTCATGTCGAATCCCTTTAAAAGTCCTAATCGCGTTTCGTTAGAGGGGTGATTATCCGATTAAAGAAGTCAGGTAAAGAGTGTCTGACTTATTTACTCGGAAAACAAAATAGGGAGGACACAAAGTGCCCTCCCCTTGATCACGGTCTCCGCCAGCCGATTACGACTGCTGACCTTTGGTCCAGATCCACAGAGCGTTGTTCTCGTGGTTGCCGGTGTCTTCGCCGATGATGACCTGACCGTTGGCGCGCACCAGCAGGTTGTCAGGGTTCGAGATCGAGTCGACGGGGCACTGGTTGACCTCTGCGTCACCGTTGTAGCCGTGGCCTGCAACGACGGGCACCATCTTGGAGACGTTGAAGTTTGCGTCCAGTTCCATTTCGTAAACTACGCCGCACTTGTTCTCGGCGACGTCGATATGGCCTTCGCCATCCGACATGGTTTTCGAAACTTCGGACATTGCAACGTACATGTAGGGAACCGACCCGTCAGCCGCCGCGTCGAGGTTGATGTTCACGCCTTCCATTTTGCGGAACTCGGCGGTGGCGCCGATCGCTTTGGCCGCCTTGTTCGACTCCAGGAATGCAACGCGGGCATCCGCCGCTTCGCCATTGGCCCATGCTGCAACCTCTTCGTCAGAGATGTAGTTGGTTGCGCCAGCCGCGAAGTCTTCGGGCTTGATACCGTCATATTCAGCAACCCAGCCTGCGATCTCGTCTTCAGAGGCATGGCCCAGTTCGACCCATTCCATGCCGAACGAAGTCGTGGCCGCATCTGCGCCCGCGTCTGCTTCCTGTGTCAGCTTGGCCGCGTACAGGGTGCCCGAGGACAGATCGCCCGCAGTATCCGCAACAAACTTGAAGAACGCCTGACCGGTGCCGTCAGAGGTGGTGTAGGCGGTTTTCTGGTCGGGCATGACGACCGAGTTCTCGTGGCTCATGCGGCCCAGCGCCATACGCTTGACGGGGATCGCTTCGCCTGCGGGATCGGTGATCTCGACGATGAAGCCATAGTTGTAGGGGTTCGGGTATTCGCCCAGATATGACGCCAGCATCTGGGTGTCTTCGTGGTACTTGTACTCGGGGTTGTTCCACTCAGCGGTCTCGTCAAAGTACAGCTCTTCCGAGGTCAACGGCGTGCCCCAAGGCGATACGGTGCCAAAGCAGTTGACCCAAGTGCCGCCCACTTTGGAGAAGTCGACCATCTCGATGTCGCCAACAGTCCACTTGCCGTCCGCGTCGCGGGTCAGCGCGGCGCGCGACATGCCACCGGGGCGGTTTTCCCAGTTGGTGAACAGGAAGCCTTCGTTCTCGGATGTCGGCACATAGCCGTTGAAATCGGGGTCGTTCGAGATCAGCAGCTCCTCGCCCGCGATCGACTTGATAATCCCGGCGACGTTCTGGTCGCCCTCTTGCATCAGGATCTGGTAGTCGCCGAGCGAGGTGACGACCGACGATTTGCCTTCGATATCCGAGGGCACAGCCGATTCAGCAGCGTCCCAATTTGCGTTCGATACAACGCCAACGGTGGCTTTGGCAAAGGTGCTGTTCAGCTCGTCCGAGGGGTGCTGGACGTTGAAGAACAGGTCGTTGCCCTGTTCGAACAGGCCGGTGATTTCACCATCAAGCGGGACGGTCGCAACGCGGGTCAGGCTCTCTGCATATGCTGCCGAGGTCATCGCGGTGGCTGCCAGAAGGACTGCAATCGTCTTTTTCATAGGTCGCTCCAATAATAACACAGACCCTGCCCCGCGCGGGGAGGGTTCTGGCGTCGGAGCTATCAGCGGGATGTGACCATTCGCCTTCACTGCGGTGAAGGTTTTGTGACGCCCCCTCAGTGGAAGTCACGACTGGGGAACAGCCGCTTGGCCTGCTCCCGTGGATGGCGGGCACGAGGCGCGGGCGGGCCGGATTGCCATGTTTCGGGCTTTTGTGGGCCTTCGGGGTCGGACAGCCGCGACAGCATCCACGACAAATCCTCGACCTCTTGGGCGATGACATGAACCACCTGCCCTTCGCGCTGGATATAACCGTTGATCCGCACCAAACGCCCGCCAATGACCGCGCGCCGGAACTGTTCATAGACCTTGGGCCAGACGACCACGTTGCTGGTGCCGGTCTCGTCCTCTAGCGTCATAAAGATCACCCCGCTGGCCGTGCCCGGCCGCTGGCGCGTGATCACCAGCCCGCAGACCGACGTCCGCCCCAATGGCGCGGTGGCCAGCCGTTCATGAGCCAACAGGTTCGGGATATGGGGCCGCAGCAGCTCCATCGGGTGGGCGCGCAGGGACAAGCGCAAGGACAGATAGTCGTCCACGACCTCTTCGCCCAAGGTCATGGCGGGCAGGTTCACATCGGGCTCGATGATGCCTTCTTCCTGGCTGAGATCACTGAACAGGGGCAAGGGCTTGGGGGCCCGCAGCGCCTTGACCTGCCACAGGGCATCCCGCCGCCGCAGCCGCAGATCGGCAAAAGCATCGGCCTGCGCCAGCTTTTCCAGCGCCACAGGGGGCACACCGGCGCGGCGCCACAGGCTCTCGACACTGGCATAACCGTTGCCACGGGCGGCGCTGATCCATTGGGCATCCTCTTGGCGCAGCCCTTTGACCTGCCGGAACCCCAAGCGCACCGCCAGTTGCCCGTCCGGCCTGCGCTCCAAAGTGTTGTCCCAGTCGCTCATGTTCACGCAGACGGGACGGATTTCGATCCCGTGGTCCCGCATATCCCGCACGATCTGCGCAGGGGCATAAAACCCCATAGGCTGCGAATTCAGCAGCGCACAGCCGAACGCCGCCGGATGGTGCCGTTTGAGCCAAGCAGAGGCATAGACCAGCAGCGCGAAACTGGCGGCGTGGCTCTCGGGGAAACCGTATTCGCCAAACCCCTCGATCTGACTGAAACACCGCTCTGCGAAATCAGGCGCGTAGCCCCGCGACAGCATCCCGCCCACAAACCGGTCGCGGAAGGTGCTGATCGTCCCCATCCGCTTAAAGGTCGCCAGACTGCGCCGCAGACGGTCCGCCTCGCCCGGACTGAAGCCCGCGGCGACGATGGCGATCTGCATGGCTTGCTCTTGGAACAGCGGCACCCCAAGCGTTTTGCCCAAGACATTGCGCAAATCTTCGGAGGGCAGCATCACAGGCTCCTGCCCTTGCCGCCGCCGGATATAGGGATGCACCATGCCGCCCTGAATGGGACCGGGGCGGACAATGGCGACCTCGATCACCAGATCATAGAACTGGCGCGGCTGCATGCGGGGCAAGAAGTTCAACTGCGCGCGGCTTTCCACCTGAAACACCCCGATCGCGTCGGCCGCGCACAGCATGTCATAGGTCCGTGCATCCTCTCGCGGCAGGTTTTCCAGCGTGTAGCGCGGCCCGCCCTGCCCCGCGATCAGGTCAAAGCTTTTGCGAATGCACGTCAGCATCCCAAGGCTCAGGACATCGACCTTGAGAATCCCCAAGGCGTCGATGTCGTCCTTGTCCCACTCAATGACCGTGCGCCCTTCCATCGCGGCGTTTTCAATCGGGCAGAGTTCATCCAGCCGACCGCGCGTGATGATAAAGCCCCCCACATGCTGCGAGAGGTGACGCGGAAAGCCCGTGATCTCTCCGATCAGGCGCAGGGTCAGGGCCAGCCGCCGGTCGTTCGGGTCCAGCCCCAATTCGCGCACCCGTTCCGGGTCCAAACCACTGCGGGACCACCCGCTCGCCTGCCCTGCAAGCGCGCCGATCAAATCCTCGCTCAGGCCCATGACCTTGCCGACCTCGCGGATGGCGGCGCGGCTGCGGAAATGGATCACCGTGGCGCAGAGCCCCGCGCGGTGCCGTCCGTATTTCTCGTAGATGTGCTGGATCACCTCTTCGCGGCGCTCGTGTTCGAAATCCACGTCGATATCCGGCGGCTCGCCCCGCTGTTCACTGACAAACCGCTCGAACACCATGGTGATCACCTCGGGCCCCACCTCTGTCACACCGAGCGCATAACAGAGGATCGAGTTCGCCGCCGACCCGCGCCCTTGGCACAGGATGCCCCGACTGCGGGCGAATTCCACGATGTCATGGACGGTCAGGAAGTAGGCGGCAAAACCCAGCTTCTCGACCAGTTGCAACTCTTTGGTAACCATCATGCGGGTGCGTTCGGTGATCCCCGCAGGATAGCGCCGCCGCAAGCCCTGCTCGACCAACCGCGCCAGCCGTGCCTGAGGCGTCTCGCCGTCCGCGATCTCGTCGGGGTATTCATAGGACAACTCCGACAGGTCAAAGGCGCAGCGGCCCGCGACCTCGATCGTGCGGCGCAGGGCGGCGGGATAGGCCGCAAAGATGCGGGCCATATCCTCGGGGGTTTTCAACCTGCGTTCCGCGTTCAAGAGCGCGTGCTGCCCGATCCGGTCGATCACCAGCCCCTCGCGCAGGCAGGTCAGCACATCGGCCATCTGGCGGCGGCTGGCGTGGTGCATCAGCACATCATTCAGCGCCACCATCGGGGCCGAGCACGCCTGCGCCGCCCGCGCACATCCCGCCAGATGGGCCGCATCCGTCCCGTCATAGCGCGGTGCCGCCCCGAAATAGAGCTGCCCCGGTGCCGTCCGCGCCAACTGCGTCAATTGCCCCAACATCCGCGCATCTTCGGGGTCGATCATGGGCAGGGCGACCATCACCAGATCGGCGCAATTCTCTAGCAGATCGGCAAAGCCCAGATCACAGCCCCCCTTGTCCGCGCGCCGCTTGCCCAAGGTCAGCAGCCGCGACAGCCGCGCATAGCCATCGCGGTTCATCGGGTAGGCCAAGATATGCGCGTCGCAATCGCGCAGCACGATCCGCGCGCCCACGATCAGGCGCGGCAGATGCACGACCTGCGCGGTCACCGTTTCGGGCGTTTTCCACTGCTGACGGCTCGACGGGTCCACCCCGACCGAGGACCGGATGACCACGGTCGCACCCTCTTCCTCGGCGGTGCGTTTAATCTCGCGCAAGGCCGACCACGCGCGCACCACGCCGGCCAGCGAATTGCGGTCGGTGATGGCCACAGCCTCCAGCCCCAGTTCGGCGGCACGGCTGACCATTTCCTCGGGGTGCGAGGCCCCGCGCAGAAAGGTGAAGTTCGTTGTGACAGCAAGCTCGGCGTAGGTCATGGCAAATCAGAACAGCCCCTGCACGTACCACGCAGGGTCTTGGGGCGTGTGGAACATCCACAGCCGCCAGCCCTCGCGGGTTTGCACGCGCCAATAATCCCGCAGGCCCGACCGCCACGCGGGATCGTCCAGCCACCATTCGGGCGCGATCCGCTCTGGTCCCTCGGCCTCTAGCAGGTGCAGGTCCATCCGCCGCCACCGGAACCGGCGCGGCACGGCCCGCGCGCCCGACCCGCCCACCGCTTCGGGCGCAAAGATCAGCACAGGCCGCGCCCGTGGCACATCCGGCCAGCCCCGCGCCGGTTCCGACCATGCCGCCGCTGCCGTGCTGAACGCCCTCTCTGGGATATGGCTCTCTGCCGGTTGCCAGCGCAGGACATTTTCCAACCCTAAGCGCCCACCGAGCCGCGTCATCAGATCGGCCAAGGCCCCTGCCCGCGCGATATCCCCGGGCACCGAATGCGCCGTCACCTGTTCGGGCGGCAAAGCCTCGGCCACCGTCGCCTCCAGCCGCATCTGGTCGATGCCATAGCCGGCGTCGATCTCGTCAACGCCCTTGGCGAATAGGGGCGCAATATCCTCGGGCTTGCGCATGGGCCGCGCCAGTCGCAACTCGACCGAGGCATCGCGCAAATCCACCCGCCGCAGGGTCAGCAACAGGGTCCGCGCACCCTCTCCGCTCTCCTCGAGCTGCGGACAGAGCTGCCCCAGCAAATGCCGCACCCCCTCCATGACGTCATCGGTCCGGCCAATGGGCTCAGCCAAGGTCAACCGCGACGCAGGGCGTTCGCGCTCGGCCACCGGCGTGATGGATTCAGGCTGCCCCCCCAGCGCCTGATCCAACCGGACCAACGGCTCCTGCCCGAACCGCCGCCCCACCGTCGCACGGGGCAAGGCCGCCAGATCCGCCACCTTGCGCACCCCCAGACGGGCGAGCCCCTCGATCACGTCGTCCTCCAGCCGCAGGGCGCCCACAGGCAACGGCCAGAGCCGCGCACGCACCTGATCCCCCAGCGCGATCCCTTCGTCATAGCGGGCCAGCGCCCACGCCGCGCCCCGCGTCGGCGCCACCCCCAGCCGCACGGTAAACCCCGCCCGCATCAAGCGCTGGCGTAAGTCGGCCATCAGCGCCTCTGGCCCACCCATCAGATGGGACGATCCAGTGATATCCATGACCAGCCCATCTTCGCCCTCGAGCCCGACCCAAGGGCAATAGCGCCCCGCCCACCGCGCCAGCATTCGCAAGAATCGCGCGTCCCCCCGCGGATCGGCGGGCACCGTCGTCAGATCGGGGCACATGGCCCGCGCATCAGCGAGGCCCATCCCCGCCTGCAATCCGGCCCGCGAGGCGGCCATGCTCAGACATGTAACCTGCTCTGACCCGCGGTTCCGCCCGACCACAGCAAAAGGCCCCGCCACCGAACGGCGACGCAGGGCGCGCTGGCTGGCCAGGCGCAGGAACCAAACAGACAGTATCTCGCGACTCACAATGAACCTCCGACTCGAATGTTCACTATATGTTCTATTTACCAAACTGTCCCGCCGCGCAAAGGGGGCCGGTAATTTGAAAGTTCAAATATGAGAAAATCGCCACGCCATTTGGTGCGCGATCAGCAAGACCTGATACGCGGCATAATCCCCGCAGAACGTCCGATCGCGTCGGATCGAAAACGCCCCTCAAACACAATCGACTTAGGTTCGGAGGCGCCCGCTTCTTGAATACGGGCTGTCAGAATAGTCGGATAGGTGCGCCCGGGCTCGCAATCTGGAAAATCAAACTTCATTAGCTGATTCAAAGGCGTGTTCGATTGCAGCGGACAGTTAGGATGCTCAGTACATTTCACGTCACCAATTCTCAGTTCAATCGAGAGCACTTGGATCGGAGTCTTTCGACGATTTGTAATGACCGCCGTTTCACTGAAGGTGGTTGATCCAAAAAACTTGTCAGGATTATGAGACACTGTGAGAGGCAGCGACGCAAAACGCAAAAAAATGTTCGCGCAAGATATTAAGGTGGATAGCATTGCTTTTACTCTCTTGGGGGAAGCAGAAGCTATACCAAACGCCAAATCCAGTCGAGCCTTCGCTCGGAAATATGACGCCCAAATAAAAAAGTGTCGTCCACATCTCAGGCCACAGGAGGCAAAGTCGTCAGATACAGATCTGCCGACGCTCAACGCCTATCGTCATTGGTTGCACGATCTCGGAAGTCACACCAGCCAACATCCAATGGCTTGGAGCTTGTGTTGGTACCCGCGGCCGGACTCGAACCGGCACGGCACAAAGGCCTAGGGATTTTAAGTCCCCTATGTCTACCATTCCATCACGCGGGCACGTGTCTGGGTGCGCGGACATTACCGTTCTGTGCGAGGAATGCAACGTGGAATAGGTGTTATAATTCCTCGCCTTGCGGCTCTTTTAACAACGCACGCTCGGGCAGCCACGGGTTCAAGGCCAGCGCCTGTTTCAGGATGACTTGCGCCTCTGCGTCACGGCCAAGGGCGATCAGGGTCATGGCCTTGCCCGTCATGGCGCCCAAGTGCTGGGGCGTCAGGGCCAAAGCACGGTCGATATCGGGCAGCGCGGCCTCGTAGTCCTCTTGGACAAAGCGGATAATGGCGCGCTGGTTGTACCCTTCGGCATAGTTGGGACAGTAGTCGGTCAGTGCATCAAAGGCTTTGATCGCAGCGGGCAAATCGCCCATCCGGGACCGCTCCATCCCCGCATCCAGATAGTCCTGCGCAGTTTGGTCCGGCGCGTCGGTCAGCACCCGCCACATGCGATTGTGCAAATCCAGCGCGACATTGCGATCAGGAGCCTTGGCGAAACGCGAAACGACAGCGCTTAGGGCCTGCTCCTGCGCGGGGTCAGGCGGGCATTCGGCCAGCGCGGCGGCAGGCCACAAGGTCAAGAGCAGCAACCGTTTCATCATAGAAATGATCTGTGCCGCACCCCGCTTGCGTCAAGTCAAATCCCCCGACACGGTTTCCTTGACCGCTTCCATCACTACAAAGGTCGAGGTGTGCGAAACCCCTGGCAGGGTCGAAATCTTCTCGCCCAAAACCTGACGATAGGACGCCATATCCCGCGTGCGGATCTTCAGCAGGTAGTCGAAATTCCCCGCAATCATATGGCATTGCTCGACCTCGGCGATCTTGGCCACGGCGCGATTAAAGGCGGTCAAAGCTGTCTCTCGGGTGTCTGCGAGCTTCACCTCGACAAAGGCCACGTGGTCCAGCCCCAGCTTTACCGGATCCAGCAGCGCGCGGTACCCGATGATGATCCCCGACATCTCGAGCCGCCGCAGGCGCGCTTGGGTGGGGGATTTCGACAAGCCAATCCGCTTGGCCAGCTCGGTCACACTCAGCCGCGCCTCGCGGCCCAGCTCGGACAGAATCGCGTAATCGAACCGGTCAAGGTTCGCCTGATCATCTTGCATCGCAAAACCCCTTAAATAAAGTCGATGTGAATAGCCAAACTCCGCAACATCGGGAATATTGGCTGCATATCCTTCTGTATTATGGCCCAAATGGGAAAGGAACACCATGATGCTAGATGAGAAGATGGCGTTGCCCCTGCGGATTGACGCAGCCACCTACGCCAATGAAGACGCTGTGCTGGCCGCTCTGGTAGAGGCCGCAGACCTATCCGCCGCAGATCGCGCCCAGATTTCCGCCAACGCCGCAAAACTGGTCACAGACATTCGCGGTCGTACCAATCCGGGCCTGATGGAGGTCTTTTTGGCGGAATACGGCCTGTCCACGGACGAAGGCATCGCCCTGATGTGTCTGGCCGAGGCCCTGCTGCGCGTGCCCGACGCCGACACCATCGATGCCCTGATCGAGGACAAGATCGCCCCCAGTGACTGGGGCAAGCACATGGGCCACTCGACCTCGTCCTTGGTGAACGCCTCGACTTGGGCGCTCTTGCTGACGGGCAAGGTGCTCGAGGAAAAGAAGCCCGGACCTGTGGGCCATCTGCGCAGCACAATCCGCCGTTTGGGCGAGCCTGTCATCCGCACCGCCGTCGGGCGCGCGATGAAGGAAATGGGCCGCCAGTTCGTGCTGGGTGAAAACATCGAAGCCGCCATGAAACGCGCCGCCAAGATGGAAGAGCGCGGCTACACCTATTCCTACGACATGCTCGGCGAGGCGGCCCGCACCTACGAGGATGCAGAGCGGTATTTCACCGCCTATTCCCGCGCGATCACTGCCATTGCCAGCGCCTGTACCCATCAGGACATCCGCAAGAACCCCGGAATTTCGGTCAAACTCTCGGCGCTGCACCCGCGCTATACCATGGCGCAGCGGGACGCGATGATGCCCCTGCTGGTGGAGCGTCTGACCAAGCTGTGCGTCCAAGCCGCCGAGGCTGGCATGGGCCTGAACATCGATGCCGAAGAGGCCAACCGTCTCGCCCTGTCGCTCGAGGTCATCGAGGCCACCATGGCCGATCCCCGTCTGGCCGGATGGGAGGGCTTTGGCATCGTCGTCCAGGCCTATGGCAAGCGCGCCGGTGATGCGATCGACTGGCTCTATGAGACCGCGCAGCGCCTTGATCGCAAGATCATGGTCCGTCTGGTCAAGGGCGCCTATTGGGACACCGAAATCAAGCACGCCCAAGTCATGGGTGTCAGCGATTTCCCCGTTTTCACCGACAAGCACGCCACCGACATCAGCTATATCGCGAACGCCAAGAAGCTGCTGTCGATGACCGACCGCATCTACCCCCAATTCGCCACTCACAACGCGCACACCGTTCAGGCCGTGCTGCACTATGCGGGCAGCGACCGTGACAGCTTCGAGTTCCAGCGCCTTCATGGCATGGGCGAGAGCCTGCACGACATCGTGCACACGGGTGAAAAGACCCGCTGTCGCATCTATGCGCCTGTTGGCGCCCACCGCGATCTGCTGGCCTATCTGGTCCGCCGCCTCTTGGAAAACGGCGCGAACAGTTCGTTCGTGAACCAGATCGTGAACGAGGCGGTTCCGCCTTCGGTCGTCGCCTCTGACCCGTTTGACGCGGTTGCGGGCCGCCCCGCGCACCTGCTGACTGGCCCCGAACTATTCGGCGACCGCCCCAACTCTATGGGCTGGGATATTGAACACGCGCAAACCCTGTCGACAGTCGAACACGATCGCAACGTCTGGCGCGCGCACCAGTGGCATGCCGCGCCTTTGCTGGCGGGAGCGCCTGCACCAGAAACCGCGATTGACGTTGCGAACCCTGCTCTCCCTGGCGACATTCCGGGCACCGTCAGCTTTGCGTCGCCAGCCGACGTGGAAACCGCCCTGTCTGCCGCCACCCCTTGGGCCGCAGACCGTGCCACCCGCGCCGCCGTGCTGAACCGCGCCGCAGACCTGTTCGAAGCCAACTACGGCGAGCTTTTCGCCTTGATCAGCCGCGAGGCCGGCAAGTCCCTGCCCGACGCCATTGCCGAGCTGCGCGAGGCCGTGGATTTCCTACGCTACTACGCTGCCAACGCCCCCGAGGCCGCGCCCGTCGGCACCTTCACCTGTATTTCACCGTGGAACTTCCCCTTGGCGATCTTCACTGGTCAGGTGTCCGCCGCACTGGCCACCGGCAACGCCGTTCTGGCCAAACCCGCCGAGCAAACGCCCCTGATCGCCTTCCGCGCAGTCCAACTGATGCACGAGGCGGGCGTTCCCGCGACTGCCCTGCAGTTTCTGCCGGGTGCGGGGGATGTGGGTGCGGCGATGACTTCGGACGCCCGCGTGGGCGGCGTGGCCTTTACCGGCTCGACCGAAACCGCGCTGAAAATCCGCAGCGCAATGGCGAAACACATGGCCCCCGGCGCCCCGCTGATCGCGGAAACTGGCGGTCTGAACGCCATGATCGTGGACAGCACCGCCCTGCCCGAACAGGCGGTCCAGGCCGTGATCGAAAGCGCCTTCCAGTCCGCGGGTCAGCGCTGCTCGGCCCTGCGGTGTCTGTATGTCCAAGAGGACATCGCCCCAAACCTGCAAAAGATGCTGATCGGCGCGATGAACACCCTGACCGTCGGCAACCCGTGGGAGATCAGCACAGATGTCGGCCCCGTCATCGACGAAGATGCGCAATCCGGTATCCTAGCCTACATCAACTCTGCACGCGCAGAAGGACGTGTTCTGCATGAAATGGCCGCCCCAAGCGACGGCACGTTCGTGGCGCCGACCCTGCTGCGGGTTGGCTCGATCAAAGAGATGGAGCGCGAAATCTTTGGCCCCGTGCTGCATCTGGCGACCTTCAAGGCCGGTGAACTGGACCAGGTCATCGCGGAAATCAACGGCACGGGCTATGGCCTGACCTTTGGCCTGCAAACGCGGATCGACGACCGTGTGCAGCACGTGACCGAGGCTGTCCACGCGGGCAACATCTACGTCAACCGCAACCAGATCGGTGCGATCGTCGGCAGCCAACCCTTTGGCGGCGAAGGTCTGTCCGGCACTGGCCCCAAGGCGGGTGGCCCGAACTATCTGACCCGCTTCACCAAGCGCCCCGCCCCCGCGCAGGCCGCCGAGTGGCCGGTTCCGATGGCGGAAGCCGACCTGCAAAAACTGGTGGATCAAGCGGGCGAAGGCCCAGCCCCGACCACCATCACCCTGCCCGGTCCGACCGGCGAATCGAACCGCTTGACCGCAATGGCACGTCCGCCTGTCCTTTGCATTGGCCCGACGGCGGCGCTCGCGGCGGAACAAGCTGCGGCGATCCGGTCCCTTGGCGGTGTGGCAGTGGTGGCTACCGGAGCCGTTACGCCCGACGCGTTGCGCTCCCTGCGCGGCATCTCAGGCGTGGTTTACTGGGGCGATGACGCGACAGCGCGCAGCTACGGCGTGGCTCTGAGTGAACGCACTGACCCGATCCTGCCTCTGATCACCGGCCAACCCGACACCGGACATGCCCGTCACGAGCGCCATGTGTGCGTCGATACCACTGCAGCGGGCGGAAACGCCGCCCTGCTGGCTGCATCGTCCTAAGCGCAGTCGATACCTGGACGTAGGCGGCAGTTCGTATCGCGCTGCCGCCTTTTTCGTATGCGCAGGCGGGGGCCAGCCCCCGCAACCCCGGGGTATTTTGGCCAAGATGAAGGGATGAGTAAGGTTAATTCGGGGTGGGCCTTGACCGGAGGGGGTCCGCGCCCGATCTCCTAAGGTATGTTTCCGATCAGAGACCAGAACCCGTCGAGGCAGATGCCTTATGTCACTTATGCCTTGATCACGGCGAATGTGCTGGCATTTTTCAGTCATTGGCCGCTTTTGGTCAGCGATGCAGAGCTGCAGCGCGTTTATGTAGAGTACGCGATGTTTCCTGTGATGATTGTGCATGGCGAACATCTGTACACGCTGTTCACTTCGATGTTCATGCACGGCAGCTTCATGCACATCGCAGGGAATATGCTGTTTCTCTATATCTTTGGCGACAACATGGAAGAGCAGTTCGGCAGGGGTCGGTATCTGCTCTTCTATCTGGCCTCGGGTCTGGCTGCAGCCGTGTTTCAGATTGCTGCGGATCCGTTTAGCTCTGTCCCCATGGTCGGAGCCTCGGGGGCAATCGCGGGCGTAATGGGCGGCTACCTGCTGCTGTTTCCAAAGGCGCGCGTCGATATTCTGCTAATCCTGATCATCATCTGGCGCGTCATCACTGTGCCCGCGTGGCTGATGCTGGGCTTGTGGTTTACGTTCCAGCTGTTTGGCGGACTGGGAACGCCGACCGACGAAGGCGGGGTCGCCTATTGGGCACATATCGGCGGGTTCGTCGCCGGTATTGCGCTGACCTGGCCCTTGTGGCGCCGCAAAGGCGGTCGCCGTTTCTGGGATCGACAGATCGGCTTGCGCAGCATTCAGCGCGACTACACGTGGCACCGGACGCAGGTGCCTCGGGTCCGGCGTAGGTAGAAACGCAAAAGGCCGCTCCAACAAAGAGCGGCCTTTGAAAATCAGTGATGCGCGGCGATCAGACTTCGCGGATGATCTTGGCGAAGCGGTCGTAAACATCGGGGTTCGCAACCAGAATTTCGCCATCTTCCAAAGGATCGCGGCCTTCGCGGATCGGGCCTACCATGCCGCCCGCTTCGGAGACCAGCAGCATACCCGCCGCGAAATCCCACGAGTGCATCTCACGCTCCCAGTAGCCCTCGTAGCGGCCAGCGGCCACGTAAGCCAGATCCAGCGAGGCTGCGCCCCAGCGGCGAACGCCAGCGCATTCTGGCATCAGACGCGACAGGTCGCGGATGGTTGCGGGCAGAGTGCGCTTGGTGCCCCACGGAACGCCGGTCGCAAACACCGAGTCGACGATCTGGTGACGGCCCGATACACGCAAACGCTTCTGGTCGTTCAGCCAGCAGCCCGCGCCCTTTTCGGCAAAGAACATCTCGTCCTTGGCAGGGTCAAACACCACGGCCGATACGATCTGGCCCTTGTGCTCCAGCGCGATCGACACAGCCCAGTGGGGCATGCCATGCAGGTAGTTGGTGGTGCCGTCCAGCGGGTCGACGATCCAGCGACGGGTGGGGTCTTCGCCCTTCACTTCGCCGGTTTCCTCGCCAAGGTACCCATAGGTCGGGCGGGCACCCAGCAGCTCTTCGCGCAGGGTGTGCTCTGCAGCCAGGTCGGCGCGGCTCACGAAGTCGCCCGCGCCCTTGCGCGAGACCTGAAGGTTTTCGACTTCGCGGAAGTCCTTGACCAGCGAACGGCCCGCCTTGCGTGCCGCCTTGATCATGATGTTCAGATTTGCGCTGCCCTGCATCCAACCGGCTCCTTTGTCTCAAGGCGCCCGTTTACGCATTCAAACCCCGTTTGCCAAGGGCTGATTCCCGTTCAAACCGCTTGCAGCTTGTGCGCCTCTTCTTCGGCCAGACGCAGCAGATCAACCATATAGGGTTTCTGGCGATCCTCTTCACGCAAAGCGGCATAGAGACGGCGGGTGATCCCGTTCTTGGTCAGGGGGCGCGTGACATAGTCACTATTATACTTCACCTCGCGGACCACCCAGTCAGGCAGAACGGCGACACCACGGTTCGAGGCGACCAAGAGCAGAATCACCGCGGTCAGTTCGGCCTGACGCACAGCAGCTGGCTCGACCTTGGCGGGGGTCAGCAACTGGTTGAAAATGTCCAAACGCGCGCGCTCCACAGGATAGGTGATCAGCGTCTCGCCGCGGAAATCTGTTGCGTCGATATAGGGTTTCTGCGCCAGCGGGTTGTCTTTGGAGGCCACAAAGATCGGGTGATAATCGAAAAGCGGCTCGAAAATCACATCACGCAGGTCTTCGGGGTCCGAAGATACGACCACATCCACCTCTTCCTTTTGCAAGGCGGGCAGCGCGTCAAAGGCCAGGCCGGGGCGGATATCGACGTCAACATCGGGCCAGAGCTTGCGGAACTGTTCCAGCACCGGAAAGAGCCATTCGAAACAGGCGTGGCATTCGATCGCGATGTGCAGGCGCCCCGATTTGCCGGACCGCAAACCCATAAACTCCTCTTGAATCGCTTCGACCTCGGGCAAGATGCGGTTTGCTGCACGCAGCAGACGCATCCCAGCGGCCGACAATTTCATAGGCTTGGACTTGCGCACAAACAGCTCGACGCCGCACTGCTCTTCCAACCCTTTGATTTGGTGAGACAAAGCAGATTGCGTGATGTTCAGGATATCCGCCGCACGGGCCAAACCGCCCGCCTCGTGAATAGCTTTGATGCTGCGCAAATGGCGGAACTCTATGTGCATCTTGGAGTTTGGCTCATGTTGATGTTGAAGATAATGAGTTTGTCTCACACCGACGTTTGTGAGACAAGAGCGACATAACAAAGGAGCTTATCCATGACCGCACCGCGCATTTCGTTCGAATTCTTCCCGCCCCAGTCGCTGGAAGCATCGTTCCGTCTCTGGGATACTGTGCAGGTGCTGGCCCCCATGGAACCCCGTTTTGTTTCCGTGACTTATGGCGCTGGCGGCACCACCCGTGACCTGACCCACGAGGCTGTGACCACCCTGCACAAGACTACAGGTCTGCCCGTAGCGGCTCACCTCACTTGCGTCAACGCCACTCGCGAAGAGACTCTGAACATCGCCAACAGCTATGCAGAGGCCGGCATCAACCAGATCGTCGCCCTGCGCGGCGACCCGCCCAAGGGAACCGGAGGCTTTAAGGCACACCCCGAGGGCTTTGCCGACAGCTGCGAGCTGATCAGCGCGCTGGCCGACACCGGCAAGTTCACCCTGCGTGTGGGCGCCTACCCCGAGAAGCACCCCGAAGCGACCGACCACAAAGCGGACGTCGAGTGGCTGAAGCGCAAGCTGGACGCCGGTGCATCCGAGGCGCTGACCCAGTTCTTCTTCGAGGCAGAGACGTTCTTGCGCTTCCGTGACGCTTGCGCCGATGCGGGCATCACCGCACCGATCATCCCTGGCATCCTGCCGATCGAAAACTGGAAGGGCGTCAAGAAATTCTCGGCGGCGTGCGGCACCTCGGTTCCCGCATGGCTGGACGACGCCTTTGACAAGGCGATCCGTGATGGCCGTCAGGACCTGCTGGCCACCGCGCTCTGCACCGAGCTGTGTGACGAGCTGCTGCAAGAAGGCGTCGAAGACCTGCACTTCTATACCCTGAACCGTCCCGAACTGACCCGCGACGTGTGCCACGCCATCGGCGTTACCCCGCAGGTCAAGCTTCAGAACGTTGCCTGATCCGAACAATCGGGGCATGTTGCACACGCAGCATGCCCCTTTTTGTGACTGGCAGGATTTATGACTAAAGACACCTCTTCCGACGCCCCGCTGAGCCCAGAGCTTTCGGGGCTCGAAAACCTTTTGCGGATCATTAATGGTGAATCGCCCGAGCCTCCGATCTGGGCCGCGATGGGCTATTCCATGACCCACGCCGCCCATGGCACCGTCACCCTGCGCGGTGCACCGAAGTCCGATCACACCAATCTGGTCGGTTCGACCCACGGCGGCTGGTACGCAACGCTGCTGGACAGCGCCCTTGGCGGCGCGGTGAACAGCACCAGCAAACCCGGCGAGCATTCCCTGACATTAGAACTCAAGGTCAACATCATCCGCCCGATTCCCGTCGGAATGGAGGTCGAAGCCGTGGGCGAGGTTGATCACGCAGGCCGCCGCACCGGCGTTGCCCATGCGCGCATCACAGGGGTCGAGGATGGCAAGCTCTACGCCACCGCGTCGACCACGATGCTTACGATCAGCTAATCACGATATCCTTGGGCGGGATCGCTTCTGACGCCAATGTCGGCGGGGGCACGACTGCCGACCGCGCGGCCTGATCGCTGGCCCAGACATGATCGTCATACCGGCCATGAACCGTCTCGTGCAGCGACTCAGAGATATCCGCGCCGACGGTCCGTGCTTTACGCGCTAAAAACACTTTGCCCAGCCCGCGCCACGTTCCCATGTTCGGCGCCCTAGGGTCCGTGGGAAAGCGGTAGCGCCAGTTCGGTGGTAATGTCAGACCACAGTCTTCGGCCTTTTCCAGCATCCAGACGAGCGGAATATTCGACAAGGGCCGCGCCTCTAGGAAGCCGTCCAATTGCCCGCCCACATCCCCGTGGGTGCCGCGGAACCACACTTGCTCTACATGGGTGGGGCAATCATCCGTCGTCTCCCACATCACTGGCGAAAACCCGACGCGCGTCTCATCCAGCGCCAACGCCTGATAGCCGTGGCGGATCGACGGCCCCAGCAGATGATTGTGGAATTTGTATTTCCGGTCCGCCGCCGCCGCGAAAAAGGGCAGACGGTTTCCCAGCGCCTTGACCGTGTCCCAAACGCCGACCATGTCGATGGGTATCTCGTCGTGACACACACGGCTCAGGAACGCGCGATCCGTGTCATGCACGCCGCGCTGATACATGCGGTAGATGTTGCGCACATTGCGAACCGTTGCCTCTGGTCCGCGCAGCAGGCCGACACTGTCGATGACCCCCGCTAGTGAGCGGACCGCATAAGCCCCCCGCGAGTAGCCGAACAAGAAGATTCGATCGCCGGGATGGTAGCGCGAGGCCAGATAACCATAAGCTCGCCGGATCTGGCGGTTCAGCCCCCGCCCCTGCATCACGTCGTTCCAACTGCGCCAATCACGCAGCTGAATGCCCGCTTCGTAGTACAGCGACACAGGCATCCCGACCTCGTGCAGCAGGCGGTAAGTCAGGCCAGCATTCGTCTCCATCCCCAAGGTGAGGCGGGACATGGTACCGTCGAGAATAATAACATGAGTGACCGGCTGACGGGTATAGCTCCGCGCCGTATGCAATTCCTTGGGGCTGGCCCGCAGCCAACCCAGAAACCTATCACTCAGCCGCCACCGCATCGCTCTTCAACAGCTCCCACATTTTCAGAGGGGTAAAGGGCATGTCGACCCTTGTGATTCCTCTGCTCCAAACTGCGTCCTGCACCGCATTCCCTACAGCAGCCAGTGCACCAACCGTGCCAGCTTCGCCGCAGCCCTTCATTCCCATCACATTTGCCGTGCTGGGAACGGGCTCTGACGTGAACGATACCCAAGGACAATCTACTGCCCGCGGCATCGCGTAATCCATAAAGGTCGCGGTCAAGAGCTGGCCCGTATCATCATACACCACATGCTCGGAAATGGCTTGGCCAATCCCTTGGGCGACCCCGCCATGGACCTGCCCCTCGGCCAGCAAGGGGTTGATGAGGTTGCCGAAATCATCAACCACGGTATAGCGGTCCACAGTCACGACGCCTGTGTCGGGGTCAATCTCGACCTCTGCAATATGCGCGCCGTTCGGATAAGACCGACCGGGCAGCTTGGCCCGCGCCTCGTGGGTCAGCAGATCGCTACGCCCCGCATCCCGCGCCATCTGCGCCGCCTCCAGCATAGTCGGAGCGGTGTTCGACCCCTCGATCCGGAAGCGTTCGTCGTCAAAGCTGACATCCCCTACTGGCACACCCTCGGCATCCGCCAAAAATGCCGCGAAAGCTTCGATCATCTTGGCCGTCGTTGCCAGAGTGGCGGTGTTCTGGGTAGTCACAGAGCGGGACCCGCCCGTCCCGCCGCCCCGCGCAATCAAGTCACTGTCGCCTTGGATCACGGAAATCCGCTCGACCGGAATGCCGGTCTGGTCGCTCAGGAACTGGGCATAGACCGTCTCGTGCCCCTGCCCGTTCGACTGCGTACCGACATAGATCGACACGGTGCCATCGTCGTGAAATTCGACCTTAGCCCCTTCGGACGGATCGCCAAGGATGCTCTCGATGTAGTAACACAGCCCCATGCCGCGCAGACGCCCCTGCGCCGCGCTCGCGTCTTTTCGGGCGGCAAAGCCCTTCAGGTCCGCCTCGGCCTCTGCCCGATCCAGAACGCGATTGAAGTCCCCCACGTCGTACAACTCCCCGGTCGCCGATTTATAGGGAAAGGCATCCACGGGGATAAAGTTCCGCCGCCGCAGCTCGATCGGGTCCACGTCCAGCATCCGCGCTGCGTGATCCATGCAGCGTTCCAGCGCATAGATCGCCTCGGGGCGGCCTGCGCCGCGATAGGCGTCCACCTGCACCGTGTTGGTGTAATACCCACGCGACCGCAGATAGGTGGTCTGCACATCGTAGGTGCCGGTCAGTACCTTGGCGAACAAACCTGCCTGAATCGCCTGCCCATTCTCGGAGTTATAGGCCCCAAGGTTACAGCGCGTGTCCACGCGGTAGCCCACCATTTTCAGATCCGCGTCAAAGGCCATCTCGCAGCACGACACCAGATCGCGCCCGCCATTGTCCGACAGCATCGACTCGGTCCGCTCGGCGAACCATTTCACCGGCTGACCCAGAACCCGCGCCGCCTGCGCCACCGCGAAATATTCGGGATAGCCCATGGCCTTCATGCCGAAACCGCCCCCCACATCGGGGTTGGTGACGCGAATCTGCTCGGGCTCCAAACCCATCGCCTTGGCCAGATCGCCCTTCATCGCCCACACGCCCTGCCCGTTAAAGGCAAAGTGCAAGCGGCTGCCGTCCCACTCGGCGAAACAGCCGCGCGGCTCCATCGAATTTACGATGATCCGGTTGTCCTCGATCTCCAGCGAAACCACATGAGCGGCTTCGGCGAACACCGCCTCCGTCGCAGCCTCGTCCCCCATGTCCCAATCAAAGGCACAGTTGTCCGGGGCTTCGGGATGCACGACAGGCCCGCCCGCGTCATAATCCAGCTTTGCGGGCAGCTCTTCATAGTCCAGTTCGATCAACTCGACCGCATCCTTGGCCGCTTGCGCCGTCTCAGCGACGACCAGCGCCACAGGCTCCCCGACGAATCGCAATACATCCCGCGCCAGCATCGGGCGCTCCGGCGCTGCAGCCTTGCTGCCATCGCGGTTCGTCAGAACCATCCCGCGCATGGCCACATTCATGCCCGCCGCGATCAGATCCTCGCAAGTCAGCACACACAGCACGCCATCCGCCTCGCGCGCTGCTGATACGTCCAGCGTTGTGATCCGCCCATGCGCCACCGGAGAGCGTAAGAACACCCCGACACCTGCGCCGTCGGGCACGATATCATCGACATAACGCCCCCCGCCGGTCAGAAAACGGATGTCCTCGCGGCGCGTCACCGGCTGGCTCTTGCCGAACTTCTCCATGCTGTCCTCCATAGCGGTCTTTCTTCCGACAGTAGTCGGCCTATCCAACAAGTCCAGCCACCATCATCCATCCGCGTCAGACTGTCAGGCATTCATCACCTTGCCGAAATGCAAAGTCATATCGTATGATTCGGCAAAGCAATTTGCCCAAGGACCGGTGCAGACCATGCAACTTGACGCAACAGACCTCGCCCTGATCGCAGCCCTGTCGGAAAATGCCCGCATGAGCGTCTCGACCATCGCGCGCCGCATCGGCTTGGCCCGCACCACGGTCCAAGCGCGTCTCGAACGTCTGGAAAAATCCGGCGTGATCGAGGGCTACTCGATCCGCCTCGGCGCGGGCGCCCGCCCCGCCATCAGCGGCACGCTTTTGGTCTGCACAGATCCTCACGAAACCTCGGCCATCGTTGGGCGCATCAAATCCCTGCCAGAGGTCAAGGCCATCCACAGCGCCTCGGGCCGCTATGATCTGGTGATCGAGGTTGCCACAGACGACACCGCCACTTTGGACCGCACCCTCGAATGGATCGGCAGCGCCCGCGGCGTCAAAGAGATCGAGAGCCTGATCCACCTCGCCACCAAGCTCGAACGCCGCACCTGACCCCTGCTGCTTCGGAGCCTGCCCTCGCACGCAGGACCAAGAGACGGGCAAAGGGCTCCGGCGCAAGGCAAATCGCGGAGGCTCCGCGCGGCACGCGGGGATACCGCTATTTTCCTTGAGACGGGGACCGCCGCCTGTCACGCCAGTCCATGCGCGAGGGTAGGCTTCGTTGCTGCTTTGGTGAGGTCCCGAGCACCCCACAAACAAAAAAGCGCGCGGGCCAGCGGACCGCGCACCTTTGAATTCGCCAATCCTGAGCCAGCTTATGCGGTCAGACCCTGAGGCTCCGCCAAACCATTCGCGCGGCAGCACGCGGTGACGGTGTTCGCCAACAGGCACGCAATGGTCATGGGGCCCACGCCGCCCGGAACAGGGGTGATCGCGCCCGCGACGGCCGCAGCGCTCTCGAAATGCACGTCGCCAACCAGACGGGTTTTGCCCTCGCCCTTTTCGGGGGCATCAATGCGGTTGATGCCCACGTCGATCACAGTCGCACCTTCTTTGATCCAGTCGCCGGGAACCATCTCGGGACGGCCAACAGCGGCCACCACGATATCCGCGCGGCGGACCACATCGGCAAGATCCTTCGTGCGGCTATGCGCGATGGTAACAGTGCAGCTTTCCCCCAACAGCAGTTGCGCCATCGGCTTGCCCACGATGTTCGAACGGCCAATCACGACCGCGTCCATACCCGACAGCGACCCGTGATGATCGCGCAGCATCATGAGGCAGCCCAGCGGCGTGCAAGGCACCATGGCCTTCTGACCGGTGCCCAGCAGACCCACGTTCGAGATATGGAAGCCGTCCACGTCCTTGGCCGGATCGATCGAGTTGATCACCAGATCGCTGTCCAGATGATCGGGCAGCGGCAGCTGCACCAGAATACCGTGAACCGCAGGATCATTGTTCAGCTGATCAATCAGCGCCAGCAGATCCGCCTCGGATGTGGCGGCATCAAGCTTGTGCTCGTAGCTGTTCATGCCCGCTTCAACCGTCTGCTTGCCCTTCGAGCGGACATAGACTTGCGACGCGGGGTCCTCACCCACCAGAACCACCGCCAGACCGGGGGTGATGCCGTGCTCTTCTTTCAGGCGGCTGACATGGCCTGCCACCTTTTCGCGTACCGAGGCCGCAAAGGCCTTGCCGTCGATGATCTTCGCGGTCATCTGGTTACTCCTTGTGGGTCCCGAGAACCCGTTCCTCGCGATCGATCGACCAGTCGATGATCTTGCGCCAGAGGCTCTCAGTCAAATCGGGGTCAAGCCCCTGCGAATCCGCCTTATTGCGCACGTTAGCGACAACTTGCTCGACTCGGTCGCGAATACGGGCGGGTAAACCTGCGTCCGGTTTCAACTGGATGGCGCGGTCGATATAGGTCGCACGCTCAACCAATAGGGCCACAAGCTGGGTGTCCAGATCATCTATCTGGGCACGCAAGGTAGGCATGTCGGGGCATTCGGTAGGGGCGCGGCGCGTCCTGTCCATCCTGTCATATCTCCTGCGGGCAAGTGTTGCGCCCGCAGGTAGTCGGTTCTGACGCTCAGAACAAGTCTGCGATCGGCCCTAAACGGTTTATTCCGCCCGCGCGGCGTCCAGATGTTGCCAAACGGGCTGATCGGGAATGTGTAAGCGCAGGATATCGCCAACCTTGAGCGCACCAGGACGTTCGACCCAAGCGGTCACACCGCGGCGGTTCACGGCTGCCGTCTTAAAGGCTTTGCCTTTGCCCGGCGCGTCTTCTTCGATCACCTTGGCGGGCAGATGGCAGGGGCGGTTTTCCATGTCGATCACCAGCGTCGCCCCGCTCTCGGCCTGCAAGCGCGAGGACGGCGGGACGTGTGTGAAATCGGGAATGCCCTCGATCACGATGCTGATGCCAGCCCATGCGGGGTTGAACGCATCGACACCCATTTCGGCAGCGATTTCGGTCAGTTCCTCGGCAGACAGAATCGTCAGCTGGCGGACATTGGCGATCTCTGTGCCCCTGGGGTGCTGTGATTTCACGCGGGTGCAAGAGGGGCGGGTCTCACCGCCATGCGCCTCGGTCGCAACGCCAGCCCATGTCAGGTCCATCTGCTCTAGCGGCTCGGAGGCCAGTGATGCATCGCGGTCTGGCACGTGCCCCAGCCAAGTGATCTTTGCGGTGAAGGATGTGGGCTTGAGGGCGGGCATGATGAGTCCTTTCGTGCGTCGAGACTGTGTGCGCCTTCGGGATAGTGAGTATTTTCAGCAAAAAGAAGCGGGGAATTGTGTTCCGGCCACCAGAGGCCGGAAAAGCAAAACGCCCCGCTGTTGGGCGGGGCGTTCAGTATGGCGTTATGCCGAAGGTTCGGGTTCCGGTGTGTCCCCCGACGGCTTGTTCTTGCCGCGGGTTTTGGGGATCGCCGTGATGCTGCTGGAGCCAGCGTCATCCTCGTCATCCTGACCCGAGGCTTGGGGCGGCTCACCGCGCATGACGCGCTTGATCTCTTCGCCGGTCAGGGTCTCGTATTCGAGCAGACCCTTGGCCAGACGCTCCCACTCTTCGTTCTTCTCGGTGAGGATCTGGTAGGCGCGCTCGTATCCGCGTTGGATGATGCCGCGCACTTCCTCTTCGATCAGTTCTTTGGTGTGGGCCGAAACCGACAGGCCTGCGGTGTTACCAGAGTAGCCTTCGTGGGCTTCGGAATAGTCGATGTTGCCGACCTTGTCCGACATGCCCCAGCGCAGGACCATGGCACGGGCCAGAGCGGAAGCCTGCTGGATGTCGCCAGCCGGACCGTTCGAGACCATGTCTTCGCCGTACTTGATGATCTCGGCGGCTTTGCCCGCCATGGTCATCGCCAGCTTTTCCTCGCATTCCGACTTGTGCCAGTTCAGGCGGTCGATTTCCGGAAGGCTGACGACCATACCCAGTGCGCCACCGCGCGGGATGATCGTCGCTTTGTAGACCGGATCACACTGAGGCAGTTCCAGACCGACCACTGCGTGACCTGCCTCGTGGTAGGCGGTCTTTTCCTTTTGGTCGGCGGTCAGGACCATGCTGCGACGCTCGGCGCCCATCATGACCTTGTCCTTGGCGTTTTCGAAATCTTCCATCGTGATGAAACGACGACCGATACGAGCGGCCATCAGCGCGGCCTCGTTCACGAGGTTCGCCAGATCCGCACCCGAGAAGCCGGGTGTGCCGCGCGCAATGATGCGTAGGTCGACGTCGGGGCCCAGCGGGGTCTTGCGCGCGTGAACGCCCAGGATCTTTTCGCGGCCTTTGATGTCGGGGTTCGGCACGGTGACCTGACGGTCAAAGCGGCCCGGACGCAGCAGTGCGGGGTCCAGAACGTCGCGGCGGTTGGTGGCCGCGATAATGATCACGCCCTCGTTCGCCTCGAAGCCGTCCATTTCGACCAGCAGCTGGTTCAGGGTCTGCTCGCGCTCGTCGTTGCCGCCGCCGATGCCGACACCACGGGCACGGCCCACAGCGTCGATCTCGTCGATGAAGACGATACAAGGCGCGTTTTTTTTCGCCTGTTCGAACATGTCACGGACGCGGCTTGCGCCCACACCCACGAACATTTCCACGAAATCCGAACCCGAGATGGTGAAGAAGGGAACGCCCGCTTCACCCGCGATCGAGCGGGCCAGCAGCGTCTTACCGGTACCCGGAGGGCCCACCAGCAGCGCGCCTTTGGGGATCTTGCCGCCCAGACGGCTGAACTTCTGCGGGTTGCGCAGGAATTCCACGATCTCTTCGAGCTCTTCCTTGGCCTCGTCGATGCCTGCCACGTCGTCAAAGGTGACGCGGCCGTGCTTCTCGGTCAGCAGCTTGGCCTTGGACTTGCCAAAGCCCATAGCGCCGCCACGGCCACCGCCGCCGCCCTGCATCCGGTTCATAAAGAAAATCCAGACGCCGATCAGCAGCAGGAACGGCAGCAGGGACACGAGGAAGGTCTGAAGACCGCTCTGTTCCTGACTCCGTGCCTCGAACGGAATGTTGTTGTCGACCAGGGTCTGGGTGATCTGAGCGTCACCGGGTTTGATCGTCTGGTAGTCCCGACCGTCACTGCCTTGGAAGCGGATGGTTTCCCCATCCAGCGTCACACGGGCGACGTTGCCGTTGTCCACAGACTGCACAAACTCCGAATAGCTGACGGTCTGGCTCTGCATCGAGGTGCCACTGCCACTGAACAGATTGAACAGGGCAAGGACCAGCAGAAACAGCACGACCCAGAATGCGATGCTACGCGCGTTTTGCAAAAGTCATCTCCTTGAAGTCCAAAGCCAGAGACGCGCCCTGACCTTTTCACACCAAAATAGAGAGTCGCAGGCGAGGTTCAATGCGATAAGATGCTTTGAGTGAAATCATCTGCCCCGATTTCACGGTTAATCTGCCATCCGCAGGCCCAACCGGCCATCGGCGCGGCGATCAACCGATCGTTTTTCCACACCGCTGGCTCTGCGATCAGGGCAGCGTAGGGGCGCGTGTCAGGGCGCCCATCGGGCAGTTGACGCATGCCTTCGGGGCCCAAAGCGCGGATTTCGGCGGGTTCCGCGCCCGCTGGCGGGATGGCCTGCCAAACTCCATCCCACAGGGCTGGCGGCGTGGCCACGGTGTCCCGCACAGCATTGTATTCACGGAAAATAGCGATAGCGCCCTTGCGCGGACGCAGGGCGCATCCCGCCAAAGTCGTCGGCTGTTCGTCCCGCAGATTCGCGATCGCCCCCTCGACCGCATCAGAGCGCGGCGCATACGGCGCGGGCGCGATCCACCGCAGTGCCGCCAAAATCAGACGGCGCGAAATTTCTGTCGGGGCGGCCCACAGAGGCTCTGCCTGTAATTCCAGCAGTCCGCCATCGACTGTGGCAATTTGCGCAGCCAAATCCGATGTAATTTCTTCTAAAGCGTCCCGCGCTTGCTGCTGGTGCAGGGCCACTTGCGCCAAAACATCCGGCCCGATCCCCAATTCTGTCAGCAGCGGCATCGCCTTGCGCATTTTTACGCGAGTGAAGCGTTCATTCTCGTTGGATGGGTCATCGACCCACGACACGTCGCTCTGGCTCAGCCAGTCGCGGATGTCCTGACGGGGGCACTCCAACATCGGGCGCCACCAGTGCCCCCAATACGCTTCGCGCCACTCGGGCATCGCGGACAGACCGTCCACACCTGACGCCCGCGACAGCCGCATCAGCACCGTCTCGGCCTGATCATCCTGCGTGTGCCCCAAGGCAACGACCGGTATCTCTCGCTCTGCCGCCCACGCACCAATCAGGCGCTGACGCGCACGGCGGGCGGCGTCCTGCAGGTTCCCCTGCCCGCTCCAATCGGTCCATTCCAGAATATCGTGGCTCAGCCCCAACAGCCGCGCCGCCTCTGCCACGCCCTCAGCCTCGGCCCGCGACTCGGGGCGCAGCCCATGATCCACGGTGACGATCTGCGGCTTCAGCCCTGCCGCCACCGCAGCCCGCATCAACCCCGCAGAATCAGAGCCCCCCGACACCGCAATGCCGAGGGGCTGTGGCGCAGCCCGAAGCCGCGCAATGACGTTACGAAGCGCCGCGCTCACGAGCAGCCCAGATCGCCCATCGCCGTGCTGGCATCGGACACCGCCGGATCACCGGGGAAGCGGACGCTGACCTCGGACAAGGTCACGCACGCCTCGTTCAACTGGCCAAGCTGCCCCAGAGCTGATCCCAGTCCGGTCAAGGCTTCGGCAGCGCCGGGCCCTTCGGGATCAGTGGAAAACGCCTGCAGGTAGGCGCGCGCGCTTTCGCGGGTGTCCGCCTGCTGCTTCAGCGCCTTGGCGCGGCCCAGATGGGCCGTCGCGGTCAAGGGACTGCCAGGATACGCCTCAATGAACGACGCGAAATCTGCCGCCGCCTCGTCAAAGCGCCCTTCGGTCAGGGCCAATTGCGCACGGTCGAAATCCGCTTGCTCGCTGACAGCCAGTTCGGTGCCAGCGGACTCCGTCCCGCCCGTCGCAGGCTGGATCGGAGAGACCGGCATAGCCGCCCCCGTCTCTGCCCCGCCCAAACGCGGCATGTCCTCAAGCGTCGAGATATCGCAGCTGGCTTCCAATTCGCACAAACGGAAGTTCAGATCATTCACGCGGTTGGTGCCCGCTGTCACGACGGTTTCGATCCGGTGGCCCAACTCCTCGATCCGGTTGGTCAGACGGGTCATTTCGGATTCGATGGCGTCCACACGGGTCAGCACCGATCCGCCCTGCACCGATCCACCAGGCGCGCCTGTGGTGGACAGCTCGCGCTTCAGCCGCTGGATATCCACATTCAGCACAGACAACTGCTGACGCAAATCCGCCAGCGTTGCCTCGTCCGCCTGCTGCGCCCAAACAGGCGCACCAGCCAGAACTGTCCCGATCATCAGCGCACCCAAGGTCTGCCGGATCATCCCAAACTCCTTTTAAACGCGGTCACAAATCAGCTGGAAAAGGCACTGCCCGAAATCACGGTCACAGCGCGGCGGTTCTGCGAATAGCAGTCCTCGCTCGAACAGACAGCGATGGGGCGTTCCTTGCCATACGACACGGTTTCCAGACGGGTCGCGGGCACACCCTGCGAGATCAGGAAATCACGCACAGCCGTGGCACGGCGCGCACCCAGCGCGATGTTGTACTCGCGCGTGCCCTGCTCGTCCGCGTGCCCTTCGATGATAGCTTTGTAGTCGCTATTGGTCAGCAGCCACTGGGCTTGCTTGTACAGGGTTTCCTGCGCGGTTGCGGTCAGCGACGACTGGTCCACAAGGAACAGCACACGGTCACCAACGGCCTGCTGGAAATACGCGGGGCTCGACGGATCGCCATAGGCACCATTTGCGCCTGCGCCATAGCCTGCGCCCGCACCAGCGCCCCCGTCCGCGCCAAAACGGTCCGCACCGGTTTTGGAACACGCCGAGAGGCCAAGGGCCGCAACGAGAACTGCGATTGTGCCAAGAGTTTTCATGATTTAGGTTCCTGCTCTTTCGATTTTTGAGCTTTATAACACAAGGCTTGCGCCCAAGATACGGTTACCGCTGTAACGGAGACCACGCGGGGTCCGATCCGCCTGCGGGAATGCTGACACGCTTCAGATTGCGACCCGAGATATCGACCGAGTACAGCGCTGCGGCACCATTCTCGCCCTGCGTTTCACGGGTGAACATGATCACGCGGCCATTGGGCGACCAAGTCGGGCCTTCGTCCAAGAAAGACGCGGTCAGAAGACGCTCTTCGCTGCCATCCACGCGCATCACGCCAATGTGGAAGCGGCCTTTGTTCTGCTTGGTGAACGCGATCATATCCCCTCGGGGCGACCACACGGGCGTGCCATAACGGCCATCGCCAAAGCTGATGCGGGTCGGCTCGCCGCCGCTCGCGGACATAATGTACAGCTGCTGGCTGCCCGAGCGGTCACTCTCGAACACGATCTTGCTGCCATCCGGGCTAAAGCTCGGCGCAGTCTCGATCGACGGCGCACTGGTCAAACGGTTGCGCTGCCCCGACGCAAGGTTCAGCGAATAGAGGTCCGTGTTGCCGCCCTCTGTCACCGAATAGACCACGGTGTTGCCATCAGGCCCGAAACGGGGTGCAAAGCTCATGGTGCCGGGCTGATCGGCCAGCGGGCGGCGGGTCGCGCTGCCCACGTCCATCACATAGATGCGGGGGAAGCCGCTCTCGTAGCTGGTATACAGCACCCGATCACCCGTGGGTGAAAAGCGCGGGGCCAGCACGATGCTGCTGCTGTCGGTCAGGTAGTTCACGTTCGCGCCGTCGTAATCCATGATCGCAAGACGCTTCTGACGCTGGGCTTTGGGGCCCTGCTCGGACACGAACACCACGCGGCTGTCAAAATACGGGCCTTCGCCGGTGATGCGGCTATAGACCTGATCGGCGACCTTATGGGCCATGCGGCGCCAGCCATCGGTGGTGCCTGCAAATTGCAGCCCCTCGCCCATCTCACCGTTGCTGAACACGTCATGCAGGCGGAATTTCACGATCAGACGACCGCTCGCATCCGTGGACACGGCACCCGTCACCAGCGCCTGCGCGTTCACGGCCTTCCAATCGGCATACTGCACCGGAGCCGAGAAATTGCTGATCGTGCTGATATGCGCCTCGCGGGGAATCTCGCGGAACAGGCCCGTGCCCACCAGATCGGCGGCGATCACGCGGGTCAGCTGCGCGGCCATATCCTGCGCGCCAGCGGTTTCCGCCACGAATTGCGGGACCGCGATCGGCATCGGTTCGATCACACCCTGGGTAATATCAATCCGGAGCGGCCCGCCCTGCGCAAAAACAGGGGCAGCGGTGCCAGCGACCAGAGCAAGTGCCAGAGCGAGGGCGTGTGCAAAGGGTTTCATCATTACTCCATCCTCACGTTCGGTGAGTCTCTGTTCCTTGGGTGACCCTAACGCAATCTCATCTGCGAAGGATCAAAAGTCATTTCGATCTGTTTCCACTGCTCGTATTTTTCCGAGGGCAGCGGATATCCTTGGCGTTGGCAGCGCAAAATGGCGCGGCGCGCGGCCTGATAGGCAGTCTCGACGGCGGGGCCTTCGCCCCCTGACGCGGACACAAGGTTGATACTGCCCTGATCCACGGTTCCGTCGGGGTTCATGTTCATGCCGACCACGACCGTCACGTTTGCCGCTTGCGATCCCACGTCCACAACCCAGCACTGCTGGACCGACACGCGCAGACCTTCACGCTCTCCGGCGCTCAGGGGCGGGGCGGCACTGCGGCTTGGCGCAGGCTCGCTGGTCGCGCCGCCCAAGGCTTCGGCCAACGCGCCCTCTAGCGCACCGGCCAGCGGATCGTCCGCCGGTTCCGGCTCTGCCGGCGTCTCGACGGGCGGCTCTTCCTCTGCCGGCTCCTCGGCCTCGGCGGTTTCAACCGGCGGAGGCGTCGGACGGTTCGGACGCATCATCGGGCGCAAAGATTGCTCCATCGACGAGGCAGGCTCCTCGGCTTCGGTCACGATCTCTGTCGTTGCGGCCTCTGGCGCGGCGGCCTGTTGTTCTTCTTGCACAGGGGCCTCGGCGGGCACCTCGGCATCCGCAGCCTCTTGGCGCTCGGGCGCGACCTCGACATCCTCTGGCGGGGCCTCGACCGGCTCGGGCGCTACGCGGGGCGCCTCTTCGGGGGTCGGCGTATCGCTCGGCGGCGCATCAGGGGCCTCTGCCGCGACCTCGGGGATCACGGGCGCGGGCTCCGGCTGCGGGGCCGGTTCGGGTTCAGGCTCCGGTTCCGGCTCGGGCGCAGGCGGCGTCACAGGCAGTTCGGGCGGGCGCAGCGCCTGATCCAACTCCTGAGGCGTGTCGGCCTCTGTCGGCTGGGGCACGACCTCTTCGGCATCCTCGGCGGTCTGCGGCGCAGTTAGCGCGGCAAACTCCTCGGCCGAAATCAGCGAGACATCGGTGGCGTTCTCAATGGGCAAAGGCTCCGAGTTGAAGGCCCCGCCAAAGATCGCCCACAGCAGCAGCACCGTGTGCCCTGCGCCAGAGATATAGGTGCCGGTCTTCACCGTTCGCCCCTAGTTCCCAGACCCTGTCAGGCGCGCCCCGCCAGTATCGGTCACCAGACCAATATCGGGGAAGCCCCCCGCACTCAGCGCACCCATCACTGTCATCACATCCGAATACGGGACGTTGCCATCGGCCCGCAAAAACACTTTGGTCGTCGCCCGCTCTGCGCCAATGGCCTGCAGACGGCTGACCAGATCTTCCATCGCCACATCGGTGGTCATGATCATCACGCGGCCATCGCCGGTCATGGTCACGGTCAGCGGCTCCTCCTGATCAGACGACAGCGCGCCCGCCGCCGATTTCGGCAGCTCCACCGGGACACCCACGGTCATCAGCGGCGCCGCGACCATAAAGATGATCAAGAGCACCAGCATCACATCCACAAAAGGCGTGATGTTGATCTCGGCCATCGGCTGCGCCCGACTGCGGCGACGGCCGCCCGACGCTCTCTCTCGTTTCATGACACCCGCGCCCATGGATCAGCTATCCAGCTGGCGCGACAGGATGGTCGAGAATTCGTCGGCAAACGCCTCGTACCCGCCCAAAATCTTGTCCGAAATGGTGCTGAGCTGGTTATAGAACACAACCGCCGGGATCGCCGCCAACAGACCCAACGCCGTCGCCAGCAGCGCCTCGGCGATACCGGGTGCCACAACCGCAAGCGAGGTGTTCTGCTGCTCTGCAATCTCGATAAAAGAGTTCATGATGCCGACCACGGTGCCGAACAGACCCACGAACGGGGTCACAGACCCGATGGTCGCCAGATAGCCCAGCTGCCCCTGCAGATCATCCGCCTCGCGGGTGATGGCCACGTTCATGCTGCGCTCAATGCGCGCTTGAGCGTTGGGGATCAGATGGCCTTCGGCGTCATGGCTGCGGCGCCACTCTGTCATCGCGGCCGCAAAAATCCGTTCCTGTCGCCCCTCGGGGTCCGGCCCCAAATTGTCGAACAATTCGTCCAAGGGCTCACCCGACCAGAACGCATCGTCAAAGACCGCGGATTCGCGCTTGGCCTTCCGGTACACGATGTACTTCTGGATGATAATCGACCACGCCCACACAGAGGCGGCGATCAATAGGATCATTACGATTTTAACGACGAATGTCGCGCGTGCAAAAAGGGCCCAGAAGGAGAAATCAATCTCCTGCGCCACTGCGAGGGTCGTTGCGTCCATATGCCTGCTCTTGCCTTCAGATCCGCACTTTTCAATGCGCGGTTAGTGTCGCAGCAAAATACAGCGTTTTGGAGAGGCTTGCCAACACAAGCGCGTCAACAAGCCGTAATACTGCCTTTTTTAGTGCAGAAGCAGGCGAATACTCGCCGGAAGCCGCGCCGGATGGCCCGTTTCGGACAGGGCGACCACGGTCACTTGTGCGGCAAATAACACTTCTTCGCCGCGCTTGACCTCTTGGTGCAGAATAATGCGAGCACCCGTGACCGCCTCAAGGGTCGTTTCGACCACCAAATCGTCATCGAAACGTGCAGGTGACAGGTAATCGGCCTCAACACGCCGCACCGCGAAAACGATTCCCTCTGATTCCTTCAGGGCCTTCTGATCCACACCCAGCCCGCGCACCCACTCGGTCCGCGCCCGCTCAATGAATTTCAGATAGTTGGCATAGTAAACAATACCTGCCAGATCGGTGTCTTCGTAATAGACCCGCAAGGAAAACCGGTGCGTCATAAAAGTGCCTCTTGCTGAACACGGCCGACCCTAAGGCCGCCCCTCAGCGCGAGCAACCCACAACACCCGCTTACACCCCGCGTCAGTCCGGCGCGTACATCGCCACCCGCGCCGACAAGCGCAGGGCGTGGCTTGGGTCCTGCGCCATCGCGGGCATCACAGGATCATAGGCCGCCTTGATCAGCCCCGCAAAATCGGGCCGCAGGATCGTATGATCCCCCGCCACAGCCAAGGGGCTGCGATCCCGAAACGCCTCGTCCGACCAGAGCAGCATGGTCTGCACGATCTGGCTCAGCGCCAAGGTCTCTGCCGGCACCTTGGACAGCTCCTTGTCCATCCGCAAAAACACAAAGGCCGCGCGGATCGCCCCATCCTTGTCAAACCGGAAGAACCGGTACTGGTTGGCATCTGCAGCTTCCAGCCGCCCGACCAGCGGCCCCAAATCGGGCACCAACTGTTCCATGTGCGGCACCTCGGTCAACTCTTTCCACTCGCGGAAAAAGAACACCATCAGGTTCGAGCCCAGTTCCGGATCGGTCTCTGCCAGCTGATGCCCCGCCAGCGCGACCACAGCCTCCAGCGCGCCCTTGACCACCTGCAACGTCGCCTCTTCGACCCCGAACACCACCGGTGCAATCGGGCGGCCCCAGCGGGCAAACAGATACTCACCACTGCTGCGGGTAAAAAGAGCTTCGACCTCTTCAGGCGCCATGGCATCCTCCAAACACAATCTTTCCCAACCCTTACGCGACCCCCGACCGAATTTCCAGCAAACCCGCCCTTTCATCTTGGCCCAAATACCCATCAGGCCGCAGGCCATGCGCGCGGCACGCGCGCAACACCACCCCTCCAACCGGTCAGACAGCTTGACAAGTCGCCGCTCCCGCAGACAACCATAAGAAAACACGGATGAATTGATGCTGGTCTTTCTCAAACACAATCTGGTTTTCTTCGCCGTCCCCAAGACCGGCACAACCTCTTACCAAGCCGCCCTCAGGGGCAAGGCCGACATCATCATGCGCGGCGCCCCTGCGGTGAAACACCTGAACATGCGCAAGTACGAGCGCAGCTTCGGCCCCTTCCTGCAAAAGGCGTTCAACCTCGTGCCCGAACGGATGGGCGTCATGCGCGAACCGCTCGACCTGATGCGCAGTTGGTACAAATACCGCTCGCGGCTCAAAGCCGACGACAAAAACTCGACCGCCAACATGAGTTTCGAGCAATTCGTCGAGCTGTCCCTGCAGGTCAAACCGCCTTCGGTTGCCGCCGTCGGCACCCAAATGAACTTCCTCGCGGGCAAATCCGGCAAGAACGGCATGCACCACCTCTTTGCGATCGAGCACGCAGAACTCTTGGACGAATTTCTGGCCAACATCTTCGAAGAGCCGATGAAAATCCCGCGCAAGAACGTCTCGCCCAAGGCCCCGACCCCCATCTCGGACGAACTGGCCCTGCGCTTCCGCCAGGAACGCGCTGATGAATACGCGCTCTATGACGCGCTCATCGCATCGGGCGGTTATCTAAGCACCCCCCAAGAGGACACCGAATCAGCCGCCTGACCTGTGGCCCGAAACAGCCTCTACCCCCGCAAAACAGGGGATTTTCCAGCCTTTCTGGCCTGTTTTGCGCGCATACGCTCTTTCCCTATCCGGTAAATTCGACTATACGCCCGCGAACGGATCGTCCCGCAGCCCACCAGCGCGGGACGCTTCGTTTTTGGGCCGGCGCGAACCGGCATTGACCGGGCATACACCCTTGGAGGATGCCCACAATTTTTGGAGATTAAATCATGGCACGTGAAGTCCTTGATTTCGAAGCACAAGTGCGCACGGGGACAGGCAAGGGGGCCGCTCGTCAAGCTCGTCGCGAGAACCTCGTTCCTGGTATTGTTTACGGCGGTGGCGTTGACCCCCAGCCGATCAACATTCCCTACAACAAGCTGATCAAAGCGCTGAAGAACGGCCGCTTCCTGTCGCAGCTGTGGAACCTGAAGGTCGAAGGCCAAGAAGACGTGCGCGTCATCTGCCGCAACGTCCAGCGCGATGTTGTCAAAGACCTGCCGACCCACGTTGACTTCATGCGTCTGCGCCGCACCTCGCGTGTGAACCTCTTCATCCACGTTGAGTTCATCAACGACGAAGAATGCCCCGGCCTGAAAAAAGGCGGCGTTCTGACCGTTGTACGTCCCGACGTAGAGCTGATGGTCACCGCAGGCGACATCCCCGAGAAGCTGGTTGTTGACCTGGCAGGCCGCCAGATCGGCGACGTGATCCACATCTCGGACATCACCCTGCCCGAGGGCACTCGCCCCACCATCACCGATCGTGACTTCGTAATCGCGAACATCTCGGCGCCCGCGGGCCTCGTTGGTGGCGATGACGACGAAGAAGAAGCAGAAGGCGGCGAAGAGTAATCTTCCCCCTCTGATCCTATCGGATACGGAAAACGGAGCCTTCGGGCTCCGTTTTTTGTTGTCTAGGGATCTGTTCGGATCACTCGACCGACTGGACGGTCTCGAAAATCTCTAGCTCTGGCGGGCCCATATACATGTCCTTGTTGCTGCCCGCGCCCTTGTGGGCCATGCGGAACGCCTCGGACTTGGTCCACGCCACGAACGACGCCTCATCCGCCCACGCGGTGTGCGAGGCATACAGGACATAGTCCTCGGCCTCTGGCCCCTTCATCAGGTTGAATGATTTGAACCCGGGAACGGTGTTCAGATGGCTGTCGCGGCTGCGCCAGACCTCTTCGAACGCCTCTTCGGATCCCTTTTTGACTTTAAACCGGTTCATCGTGAGGTACATCAGCCCCTCCTTTACGTCTTTGTCATTGCGGCAAGGGTGGCGAAGGCTGCCCTGACTTGGCTTATATGCCCTCGCAGCCCATCAGCAAGGAAGGTTCCAGATGCTCCTCTTCGTCGGTCTTGGAAATCCCGGTGCGAAATACGCAGGCAACCGGCACAATATCGGCTTCATGGCACTGGACCAGATCGCCGCCGACCACGGCTTCCCCCCGTGGAAGTCTCGCTTCAACGGCCAAGTGACCGAGGGCCGCTTTGGCTCCGACCGCGCGATCCTGCTCAAGCCCGAGACCTTCATGAACCTGTCCGGCCAGTCCGTGGGCGAGGCGATGCGGTATTACAAGCTAGAGCCGCAGGACGTCATCGTCTTTCACGACGAGCTCGACCTTGCCCCCGGCAAACTGCGCGTCAAACAGGGCGGCGGCCACGCGGGTCACAACGGTCTGCGCTCGATCCACCAGCACATCGGCGCCGAATATGGCCGCGTCCGTCTGGGCATAGGTCACCCTGGCCACAAGGACAAAGTCGCCTCTTACGTGCTGAACGACTTTGCCAAGGCCGAACAGGGCTGGCTCGACGACATGATGCGCGGCATCTCGGACGGGGCCCCTGCCCTTGCCCGTGGCGACAATTCGAAATTCCAGAACGCGGTCGCCCTGCGCGTGAACCCGCCCCGCAATGGCAGCACCGGCGGCGATCCGGCGAAAAAGCCCAAGGCCAAGCCCGAACCCAAGCCCGCAGCCGCGCCCGAACCGCAGGCCCCTGCCGAAGACACGCGCACCCCCCTGCAAAAGCTGGCCGACAAGTTCCGCTAGGGCTGGTCAGCCGCCCGCGCTGGGCTATCCTACCAAAGACATCCAGAAAGGCAGAGCAGATGGAAAAGGAACCTTCCCTCAACGTGAACGGCGGCCCCTTGCGCCCCTGCTCCACCGACCCGCTGACCGGTTTCTTCCGCGACGGGTCGTGCAACACCTGCTGGCAGGACCAAGGCAGCCACACGGTCTGCGCCGTCATGACCGCCGAATTCCTCGCTTTTTCGAAATATGTGGGGAATGACCTGTCGACCCCGCGGCTGGAGTTCGGCTTCCCCGGCCTCATGCCCGGCGACAAATGGTGCCTCTGCGCCAGCCGCTTCCTGCAGGCCCATGACGAAGGCTGCGCCCCTCAGGTTGATCTCGAGGCCACGCACCAGCGCGCCCTCGACATCATCCCGCTTGAAGTGCTCGAGACTTATTCCGCCGCCTGACGGAACGGACTGGGCTGGGATTCGTCCATCAAGAGGTCCTCGATAATCACGCTCATCAACTGCGCACGGCCGGACACACTGGCCTTGCGATAGATAGCGGCGGTCTGCGCCTTGACCGTGCCCTCGGACGTGTTGCGCATTCCCGCGATCTCGGCGGTCGACAGCCCCTTGAACGCAAACAGCGCCACGTCCCGCTCGGCCGGTGTCAGGCCCCACTCCAGAAACCGCTCTTCCAGCAGTTCCATGAACTCACGGCTGGCCGCCCGCAACCGGGTCTCGGCCGCCTCGGCCCGCCGCGCAGTGTTCCGCAGCACCATACCGCCGACAATAATGCCCAGCAGCAAACCGATCGCCGCCCCGATCTCGACCAGTTCAAACAGGCCCCAAGGCACCAGATTGAACGGCAGCCCCAGCACAGACACAACAATTTCCCAGATAAATACCAAGGCACAAAACGCCTGCAGCCCGATGACCGAGGCCATCCCAAGGCGCTGCAGGCGCATCTTCTTTTCTGCTTCTTTCATTGTGTTCCCTTGCGCCCCCTAGTCGTCATCGCGATCGTTGTCCCGATCGTCTTTGTCGTCATCGCGCCCACCCCCACGGTCATCGTCGCGATCATCCTTGTCGTCTTTGTCGTCATCGCGATCATCATCACGGTCGTCGTCGCGATCATTGTCCCGATCATCGTCACCGTCATCGTCGCGGTCACTATCCCGATCATCCCTGTCATCAGATCCACCGGACCAGTCGCGGTTCCGCTCGCCCGAACCGCCGCGCCGATCATCATCGTCGTCGTCAGAGTGATCTCGTAAGATCGCGCCATTGCTGGGCTGCACCACCACCTCGCGAGAGCCGTTCTCTCCTGTCGCGACAAAGCGCAGCCGCCCCAGCAACGTCCGCGACACCGTGATCTTGGTATATCCTTCAGCGGCCAGTTCCTGAATGATCGCTTCTTTGACCGTTTCTGCATGGCCCGCGACGGGCACCAGCCCGATCCCGAAAACCAATCCTGCCAAAACTTTCTTCATGCGGTCTTCCCAGTCTCCAAGCGTACGCCCTGTGCATGATACCACGCACAGGGCCCGCTTTGCTAATTATGTACGTGCGGCTTAGTGGTTTCCGCCGCCATGCCCATCGCGGTCTCTGTCATGATCGCGATCCCGATCACGGTCGCGCCCGCCATCATCGTCGTCGGAATCATCATCGTCGTCGTCATCCGAGCTGTCATCGGAACTGTCGTCAGAGCTATCGTCCGAGCTGCTGTCATCATCAGACTCGTCGTCGTCGTCATCACGATCGTCACGGCCATGCCCCTTGCGGCCGCCGCGCGTGGCTTCGGTCGTGGTCGCCGCGCCGCTCTCGGTATCGTAGTCGATCTCGTAGTAACTGGACCCGTCCGTCGCCAGCACCGAAGTCACCGTCCCATCCCGAGAGGTCCGCACCGCGACCGCGCTGTAGCCCGCGTCTGTCGTGGCGCTGATCGCCTCTTCCACGGTCAGGGCAAACACCTGCGCGCCGCCCACACACAGCACCCCCACCAGCGCCACGCGCGCCGTCAGTTTGTTGATCATCGTGATCTCTCCCGTCTGCGCCAGAAATGTCTCTGGCCTCTGCCTCTGTCTTGGGCAGAGCCAGCCGCCAAGAAAATGCGCCAAGGGGTATAGAGCGGGTTATGGCGCGCCTGCAGACCACCCCTAAACCCTAGGCCTAGAGCCAGCCGGAACGTCATGACGTAAACCATACGCCAGCCATACGTGAACTGGCATCGCCAAACCCCTTGTTTTCATGGGCCAGACACGAAAAACCCCGCAGGCGAAACTGCGGGGCTGTTCATCAGTCGTTAAGCTGTTCGGCGGGGTTTAGCCCAGATCGCGGCCTTCTTCGCCCGCGATGTTCACACCCAAATGGCGCGCCACGGTAAAGATGTCTTTGTCGCCACGGCCACACATGTTCATGACGATCAGGTGGTCTTTGGGCAGAGTCGGCGCGATCTTGGCAACGTGGGCCAGCGCGTGGCAGGGCTCGAGCGCGGGGATGATACCTTCGGTGCTGCACGACAGCTGGAACGCCTCAAGCGCCTCTTTGTCGGTGATCGAGACATATTCCGCGCGGCCGGTATCATGCAGCCAGCTGTGCTCTGGGCCGATCCCCGGATAGTCGAGACCTGCAGAAATACTATGCCCTTCAAGGATTTGGCCATCCTCGTCCTGCAGCAGATAGGTGCGATTGCCATGCAGCACGCCCGGACGACCGCCGGTCAACGAAGCACAGTGCTCCATCTTTTCGTTCACGCCCTTGCCGCCCGCTTCGACACCGATGATGCCGACTTCTTTGTCATCAAGGAACGGGTAGAACAGGCCCATCGCGTTCGAACCACCGCCGATCGCAGCGATCAGAGTGTCGGGCAGACGGCCTTCGGCCTCCATAATCTGCTCGCGGGTTTCCTTGCCGATGATGGCTTGGAAATCACGGACCATCGCGGGATAGGGGTGCGGACCCGCCACGGTGCCAATGCAGTAGAAGGTCTCTTCCACGTTGGTCACCCAGTCCCGCAGCGCATCGTTCATCGCGTCCTTCAGCGTCCCCCGACCACTGGTCACAGGCACAACCTCAGCCCCCAGCAGGCGCATCCGGAACACGTTGGGCTTCTGACGCTCAACGTCGTGCGCGCCCATATAAACAACGCATTTCAGGCCGAATTTCGCACAGACGGTCGCGGTCGCAACGCCATGCTGGCCGGCACCGGTTTCCGCGATGATGCGGGTCTTGCCCATGCGGCGGGCCAGAATGATCTGACCCAACACGTTGTTGATTTTGTGCGCGCCGGTGTGGTTCAGCTCGTCGCGCTTAAAGTACACCTTGGCCCCGCCAAGCTGCTCGGTCAGGCGCTCTGCGTAATACAGCGGCGACGGACGGCCCACGTAGTGTTTCCACAGGTAGTCCATCTCGGCCCAGAACTCGGGATCGGTCTTGGCATGCTCGTACTGCTCCTCAAGCTCGAGGATCAGCGGCATCAGCGTTTCCGACACGAACCGTCCGCCGAATTTGCCAAAGCGGCCTTTGTCATCGGGTCCGGTCATGAAGCTGTTGAAAAGATCATTCATCTCGGGCGCCTTTCAACTGAGATTTTGCACGTGGATATGCAACATAGAGCGGCATTTCCAGCGAAAAGCGGCAATCGGTCCCGCCATCGCGAAACCGCCGCCACAAAGGGGTGCATCAGGCCAGAGCGGCCTGCATGAATTCCTTGATTTTCTGGGGATCTTTGACGCCCGGCGCACTTTCGACTCCAGAGGACAGATCAACCTGACGGGTGCCCGTCCGCGCGATCGCCTCGGCCACATTGCCTGCGTGCAGACCGCCCGCCAGCATCCACGGCACTGCCCACTCGCGCCCCTCCAGCAGACGCCAGTCAAAGGACAGCCCGTTGCCACCTGGCAAATCCGCGTCCTTGGGCGCCTTGGCATCCACAAGGATCTGGTCGGCAACCGTCTCGTATTCGGCAATACGCGCCAGATCATCTGCGCCCGAAAGACCCACGACCTTCATCACAGGCAGTCCATAGCGCTTTTTGACCTCGGTCACACGCTCTGGGCTTTCGGACCCGTGCAGCTGGATCATATCGAGCGGCACCGCCCCCGTGATCGCATCCAACAGGTCATTATCCGCGTTCACAGTCAAAGCCACCTTGGCCACACCCAAAGGCACCTCAACGGCCAAATCACGGGCTTGTTCGATGGTCACGTTACGGGGGCTCTTGGGAAAGAACACAAAACCAACGTAGCGCGCCCCGGCCTCTGCCGCAGCGCGCACGTCTTCTGCGGTGCTCAGACCGCAGATTTTAACTCTGATTCCAGAGGGCATGGGTTAGCCGTTGCTCTCCAACAGGGCCAGAACCTCGTCCTTACCCTTGTGCTTCTCGCCGCGCAGCTTTTCGACTTCGCGGTTCAGGCTCTGCGCCGCGTGCTTCTGGCGGCGGGCTTCGGCGCGGTGCTTGTGCTCGCGCATCCACTCCCAGACGAACCCGATCAAAAGACCAGCGATCACGCTGGCAAAGATCACAAGGAACAAGGGCAGTTCGATCATGAAATTCCAGCCAGCGATGTCCGCCAGACCTTCGGGCAGCAATTGCAGGCTGACAGCTTCACGGTTGGCCGCGGCGATCGCGACCAAAGCGACCGCAATCACGGCCAAAAATGCATAACGAATATAGCGGATCATTATTCTTCTTCAGACTCTTCCAAACCATTCAACCGGTCACGCAGCAGCTTGCCGGTTTTGAAGAAAGGTACAAATTTCTCTTCGACTTCAACAGTCTCACCGGTCCGAGGATTGCGACCGATCCGCGCATCACGCTTCTTCACCGAAAAAGCACCAAAGCCGCGCAACTCGACTCTGTCTCCCCGCGCCATTGCTTCGGTGATTTCTTCGAAGACCGTATTCACGATGCGCTCGACATCGCGTTGATACAGGTGCGGATTTTCGTCGGCAATGATCTGAATGAGTTCCGAACGGATCATCAGATGTCTCCCCCTCGCCAGCAATATATCTTGTAAATCTGATAATAGGGCCAAATGCCTGAAAACGAAACAAAATCGCAGGCAAGTCGTGAATTTTGGTATCTTTCTGCCCACGAACCCCGTTTTTGCAGGAATGCCGCAGCACAGAATCCATCCGTTTGGTCGGTTTTTCACCGAATCGGCCATAGAAAAAGCCCCGCAGAAAACCTGCGGGGCTAATGTAACTCTTTGATTTAAGGAACGAGGATTACTCGTTGCCCTTCAGCGCTGCGCCAAGGATATCGCCGAGCGATGCACCCGAGTCCGAGCTGCCGAACTGTTCGACGGCTTCTTTCTCTTCTGCAATCTCGCGTGCCTTGATCGACAGGCCCAGACGACGCGACTTGCTGTCGACGTTGGTGACGCGAACGTCGATCTTGTCGCCAACCTGGAAACGCTCGGGGCGCTGGTCCGCACGGTCACGCGACAGGTCCGAGCGACGGATGAAGGACTTCATGCCTTCGTAGTCGACTTCGATGCCGCCGTCTTCGATCGCGGTCACTTCAACAGTGATGATCGAGCCGCGCTTCACGCCGCCAATGGCTTCTGCGAAGGGATCGCCGCCAACAGCTTTGACGGACAGCGAGATACGCTCTTTCTCGACGTCGACTTCCGAGACAACCGCTTTGACAACGTCGCCTTTGGTGTAGTCGCCGATGACGTCTTCGCCGCGGCCTTCCCAAGTGAGGTCCGACAGGTGAACCATGCCGTCGATGTCGCCTTCGAGGCCGATGAACAGACCGAATTCGGTGATGTTCTTGACTTCGCCTTCAACAACGGTGCCCTCGGGGTGGGTCTCAGCAAAGACTTCCCAGGGGTTACGCATGCACTGCTTGAGACCCAGCGAAACGCGACGCTTGGCTTCGTCGATTTCCAGCACCATGACTTCGACTTCCTGCGAGGTCGAAACGATTTTGCCGGGGTGGACGTTTTTCTTGGTCCACGACATTTCCGAAACGTGCACCAGACCTTCGACGCCGGGCTCCAGCTCCACGAACGCACCGTAGTCGGTGATGTTGGTGACGCGGCCGGTGTGAACGGTTTCCAGCGGGTACTTCGCAGCAACCGAATCCCACGGATCGGCTTGCAGCTGCTTCATGCCCAAGCTGATGCGGTGGGTTTCTTTGTTGATCTTGATGACCTGAACCTTGACGGTTTCGCCGATCGACAGGATCTCGGAGGGGTGGTTTACACGGCGCCATGCCATGTCGGTGACGTGCAGCAGGCCGTCAACGCCGCCCAGGTCAACGAATGCACCGTACTCGGTGATGTTCTTGACAACACCCTCGACCGCCTGACCTTCGGACAGGTTGCCGATGACTTCTGCACGCTGCTCGGCGCGCGACTCTTCCAGGATGGCGCGGCGCGACACAACGATGTTGCCACGGCGACGGTCCATTTTCAGGATCTGGAAGGGCTGCTTCAGACCCATCAGCGGGCCTGCGTCGCGTACGGGGCGTACGTCAACCTGCGAGCCGGGCAGGAACGCAACTGCGCCACCCAGATCGACGGTGAAGCCACCTTTGACGCGGCCGAAGATCGCGCCTTCGACGCGTGCATCGTCTGCGTATGCTTTTTCCAGGCGGTCCCATGCTTCTTCACGGCGTGCCATCTCGCGCGAGATAACAGCTTCGCCGCGGGCGTTTTCAGCAGAGCGCAGGAACACTTCTACTTCGTCGCCGACTGCGATTTCAGGAGCTTCGCCGGGGTTTGCGAATTCTTTCAGATCAACGCGGCCTTCCATTTTGTAGCCTACGTCGATGATGGCTTGGCCCGCTTCGATTGCGATGACCTTACCTTTGACAACCGAACCTTCTTCGGGGGTGTCGATTTCGAAGCTTTCTTGCAGGAGGGCTTCGAATTCCTCCATCATTGCGTTCGCCATAGCGTCCGTTTTTCCTTTACTAACGTTTTTTCTGGCCGAGCGGTTGTCTCCGCCGGTCTTTGGGTTGGTCTTTCGGGCGATTTTCAAACAAAGCAGGGCCGGTTGGTGTATCCGACCCTTGGGTTCCGTCTGGTCATTGCCATGTTGACGAGGCGCGGAATAAGCGATTTTCGTCCCACTGGCAAGCACCAGACCCCGTGAAACCCAGCGAAACAGGCCCCGATGCAGGTTCAAATCGTTCAAATCAGCGCCAAGGACACCCTGCCCCTGCGCCATTCCGTGCTCTGGCCAGATCATCCGGTGGATTTCAGCCGCGTTGCTGGCGACGAGTCGGCCCTACATTTCGGCGCCCACGTAGGCGGCAAAATGGTCAGTGTCCTGTCGCTCTTCAAAAACGAGTCCGCGATGCAGTTACGTAAGTTTGCAACCCGTTCTGACTGTCAAGGACAAGGCGTCGGCACGCTCATGATGCGCCATGCGCTCAGCGTGGCAGAGGCATCTGGCGCGGATCGGGTTTGGCTCAGCGCCCGCGAAAGCGCCATGCCATTCTACGCGAAATTCGGGTTCCAGCCTTTCGGCGACGTCTTTTTCAAAGAGAGCCAACCCTACCGCAATATGCAGATCAGCCTGCCTGATCAGAGCTTGGCCAGTTCCGCCTGACGCGCCTCAATCCGTTTGACGGCAGACGCGACGGCCTCTTCGATTGACAAGCTGGTGGTGTCCAGTTGCAGAGCGTCATCCGCTGCTTTCATCGGGGCATCCGCACGGGTGCTGTCACGGCGATCCCGCTCGCGCAAATCTGCCAAAACCTCTTCGATCGAGACCTTGTGCCCTTTGAAGGTCAGCTCTTTCCAGCGCCGTTCCGCACGGACATCGTCGCTGGCAGTAACAAACAGCTTCACCTCGGCGTCGGGGCAAATGACAGTGCCAATATCGCGCCCGTCCAATACCGCCCCCCCTGCCCGCGCTGCAAAGGCCCGCTGAAAATCGACCAAAGCTTTGCGGACGTCCGGCATCGCAGCGACTTTACTGGCAGCTTGGGCCACGTCGGGCGCGCGTAAAGCGTCGCCCTGCAAATCCTCTGCCGTGAGGGTTTGTGCCGCTTCCAGCGCGGGCGTCCCGTCCAAAGTCTTGCGCCCCGTCGCGCGATACAGCAGGCCCGTATCCAAATGTGCAAACCCGAAATGCGCAGCAATTGCGCGGGAAATCGTGCCTTTGCCGGATGCGGCAGGTCCATCAATCGCGACTGTGAACATAGGGGCCTCCTGTCAATCGGATGTCCGTCCTAGCCCAGACCGCCATCGGGAACAAGCATCCCGCAAACTACGGGCAATTTCCTGCAACCAAACCCAAAGAAAAAGGCGACCCGCTCGGGCCGCCCTCTGATCAAGTCCGCTCGATTTTCGCCCCGAGCCCGCTCATCAGCGTCTCGAAGATCGGGAAGCTGGTGGCAATCGCGCCGCCGTCATCCACGCTGATCGGCTTCTGGCTGCACAGACCGCCCACGAGGAACGACATGGCAATGCGGTGATCCAGATGGGTCTCGCAGGTCGCGCCGCCGGGAACGTTGCCCGCACCCAGACCTTTAACGATCCACCAATCATCGCCCTCTTCGACCTCGACCCCATTTGCGCGCAGGCCCTTGGCCATCGCATCAATGCGGTCGCTTTCCTTGACCCGCAATTCTTTGACGCCGCGCATCACGGTGTCGTCGGTCGCATTGGCCGCGACAACGGACAGCACAGGGTATTCGTCGATCATCGAGGCCGCACGTTCGGGCGGCACCGTGATGCCCTTCATGTTGGGCGAATATTTTGCACGAAGGTCCGCCATCGGCTCACCGCCCTCAACGCGCTCGTTTTCATAGGTCAGGTCCGCGCCCATCTCGCGCAGGGTGGTGAACAAGCCAGCGCGGGTCGGGTTCAGCCCGATATTCGGGATCAATACGTCAGACCCGGGGGTGACCAGCGCTGCACAGACAGGAAAAGCCGCCGATGACGGGTCGCGCGGGACGGTGATGTCCTGAGGCTTCAACTCGGGCTGGCCCTTCAGGGTGATCACGCGGCCCTCTTCGGTCTCCACGGTCGAAATCTCGGCGCCGAAACCGGCCAGCATGCGCTCGGTGTGGTCGCGGGTGGCTTCTTTCTCGATGACCACAGTCTCGCCCGGCACATTCAGACCCGCCAGCAGCACCGCCGACTTCACCTGAGCCGAGGGCATTGGAACGGTATAGCGCACAGGGGTCGGCTCTGCCGCGCCGACGATAGTCATTGGCAAACGGCCACCGCTGCGACCAACCGCCTGCGCACCAAACAGCGCAATCGGATCGGTCACACGGGCCATCGGACGCTTGTTCAAGCTGGCATCGCCAGTAAAGGTCACGGTGATCGGACAAGTCGCCATCGCGCCCATGATCAGACGCACGCCAGTGCCAGAGTTCCCGCAATCGATCACATTGTCAGGCTCGGCAAAGCCGCCAACGCCGACACCTTTGACCGACCAGTTGCCGCCACCGTGGTTTGTGACTTCGGCACCGAACGCCTGCATCGCTTTTGCGGTGTCCAGAACGTCCTGCCCTTCGAGCAAACCGGTGATCTTGGTCTCGCCCACGGCCATCGCCCCAAGGATCAGCGAACGGTGGCTGATCGATTTGTCCCCGGGGACATGAGCCTCTCCGGTCAGGGGACCAGAAGCATAGGCGGTCATCGGGATGGGCGTGCCATGTGCAGACATCGGGCGTTCCTCGTTCAATCAATCCGCCCTTCTGTTATCGCAAACAAAGGGCATGGTCTATCGCCCTCAGCGGCGACGGAAAGTCATGTAATGGGGCGTGCGCCCCTCGCGCAGAGCCTTCTGCTCGTAGCGCGTGGAAATCCAGTCGCCCCAAGGCTCGCGCCAGTCTGACGGCCCTTCGGCCAGCCACTCAAAGCCCGCTTGCGGAACCTCTTGCATGGTCTGGCGGACATAGTCGGGAATGTCAGTCGCGACGCGGAACTCGGACCCTTGCGCCATCACCTGCGCCAAGGGCTGCAAGTGCTCCTGCGTCACAAACCGGCGGCGATGGTGCCGCTTCTTAGGCCACGGATCGGGGTAGTTCAGAAAGGCCTTCTGGACGCAGCCGTCGGGCAATACATCAAACAGATCGCGCGCATCACCGGGGTGCACCTTCAGGTTGGTCACCCCAGCCTCGCGGATTTTTCCCAGCAACATGGCGACACCGTTGATAAACGGCTCGCACCCGATAATCCCCATATCGGGATAGGTCTTGGCCATGTGCACCAGATGCTCGCCGCCGCCAAAGCCGATTTCCAGCCACAGCGGGCGCCCGTCGAACATGGCCTCCACATCCAACTTCTCGCGATCAGGATTCACATCCCAACCGACAGGACCGGGGGACAAAGGCTCCAGATCCTCTTCCAGAAATTCCTTCTGGTTCGGCCGCAAGGTCTTGCCCTTGAACCGTCCATAGAAGTTACGCCAAGGCGCGCCAGAGGGGTGTGTTTTCGGTGTCTCGTCGCTCATGGCCTGCCCAATAAAGCCGCGCCCTGCCCAAAACAAGCCCCAGCTTCTTTTTGCGTCAAATACTCGAAAACGAAACAGGGCCCACAAGGGGCCCCGTCTACGAATCTTGATGTCGCCGGAAATCAGCGAATTTCGCGGGCCAGAGCCTCTGCCAGATCGGTGCGCTCCCAGCTAAATCCGCCATCCGCCTCGGGCGCGCGACCAAAGTGGCCGTAGGCCGCAGTGCGCGAATAGATCGGCTTGTTCAGGTCCAGATGCGTGCGGATTCCACGGGGTGACAGGTCCATCACGCGGGGAATCGCTGCCTCGATTGCGGCCTCCTCGATTTTACCTGTGCCGTGGCAATCCACGTAAATCGACAAGGGCTTCGCAACGCCAATCGCGTAGCTCACCTGCAAAGTGCACTTGTCCGCCAGCCCTGCAGCCACGATGTTCTTGGCCAGATACCGCGCGGCGTAGGCAGCAGAGCGGTCCACCTTGGTCGGGTCTTTGCCGCTGAATGCACCGCCGCCGTGGGGAGCGGCGCCGCCGTAGGTATCCACGATAATCTTGCGACCCGTCAGGCCCGCGTCCCCATCGGGACCACCAATCACAAACGTCCCAGTGGGGTTCACCCACCACTCGGTCTTCGCGGTCAGCAATTCAGCCGGGATGATCTCGCGGATATAGGGCTCGACAATCGCGCGGATGTCGTCGCTGGTCTGCGCTTCGTCCGCATGCTGGTGCGACAGCACGATCGAGGTCACTTCAACAGGCTTGCCGTCCTCGTAGCGCAACGAAATCTGCGATTTCGCGTCGGGACGCAGGGTCGGCTCCGCGCCGGATTTGCGTGCATCCGCCAGACGGCGCAACACCGCGTGTGCATACTGGATCGGCGCGGGCATCAGCTCGGGGGTTTCGTTGGTCGCGAAACCGAACATGATCCCTTGGTCTCCCGCCCCATCACGGTCCACACCCTGCGCAATGTGCGCGGACTGCTCATGCAAGAAGTTCAGCACGTGGCAGGTGTTCCAGTGGAACTGCTCTTGCTCGTAACCGATGTCACGGATGCAATCACGGGCGATCTGGGTGATGCTGCCCATATAGTTGCGCAGCTGCTCCTGATCGGACAAGCCCACTTCGCCGCCGACAACCACCATCCCGCTGGTCGCAAAGGTTTCGCAAGCCACGCGCGCGTTTTCCTCGGCTGACAGCAGCGCGTCGAGCACCGCGTCCGAGATACGATCGCACACCTTATCAGGATGCCCCTCGGAGACAGATTCCGAGGTGAAGATGTAGTTCTGTCTGGTCATTGAAGTGCTCCATTAGATGTCGCTAGTCACGCCAGGAAGCCGTTGTGACAGGAATATGAAAAAGGCCCCTAAGCTTCTCCGGCATCCGCGTCAACGGAAATCGGACCGCGAAACTGGAAAGCTGATGCAACTATTCCTAAAATCAAGAGCATAGCGAGCCAATCACCCGTCCGGCTATACAGCGTCATCTTTCGAGAGGTTGGCACGGGCAGGTCCAGATAACCTGCGCTGTTCAGTTCAACCTGCCCCAGCACGTTGCCGTAGGCGTCGATAACCGCCGAAATCCCGGTATTAGCCGAGCGGACAACTGGAATGCCGGACTCGATCGCCCGCATCCGCGCGATGGCCAGATGCTGATAAGGACCCGAGAAGTTGCCGAACCAAGCGTCGTTGGTCATATGCACCAGCAGCGCGGGACGCTCGGGCGCGCCGAATACATTCTGAGGAAAGAGCGCCTCGTAACAAATCAGCGGCAGGATCGGTCCGACCCCCGGTACGTCGAACACGTGGGGCCCGTCCCCCGCCGAATAGCCGCCCACTCCGAACGCCGCGAGGCCCGTCAAACCAAAGCGGTCAAAGAACGCTTGGAATGGCAGATACTCCCCGAAGGGCACAAGGTGGTATTTGTCGTAGACCGCAACCGGCGCGCCCGCATCATCCAGCAGAATAGCAGAGTTGAACCAGCGCCCCGCCCCTTCTGTCCGCTGAATGCCGAGCAGCACTTCGCTGCCCGCAGCCTGCTCTGCCACATACCCCAAAGCAGGGCCTGCATATTCCAGAACAAAGGGGACAGCCGTTTCGGGCCAGATGACCAAATCGGGGCGCGGATCGGCAGGCGCAGCGGTAAATGCAACTTGGCGGTCAAAGAACTTGCGGACGTTGGCCTCGGTCCATTTTTGGCTCTGGACAGCGTTGGGTTGGATCACGCGCGCGATGGGCAGATCGCCAGACACATCGGATTTCGGAACAGGCCAGAACACCCCTGCCCCGATTAACAGCGCCAAAGGCACAGCAATCCATCGCCGACGCACGATCAAAGGCACCGCCGCACAGACCAACAAAAACGCCAGATTCACCCCATGCGGCCCGATCCAAGCAGCGGCCTGATAGGCGCCCCAATTCACCAAACCCTGCGAGGCAAGCGCCCACGGGAATCCCGTCAGCACGTAGGCCCGCAAAAGCTCGACCAGCGCCAGCGTTCCCGCATAGGCCAACGGATGCCCGCCAATCCTTTTCGCGATGTAACCCGCCAGCCCCCAGAACAAGGCCAGCCCACCCGCCATAAAGACCAGCGCAAAAGGGGCCATCCAGCCGAACACCTCTGGTTCGATCAAGAAGGGCTCAACAATCCAAGACAGCGTGACAGCGAAATAGCCGGTGCCAAAGAGCCAGCCGAACTTGGCAGCCTGTTTCGGCGAGGCGCATCGAGGCCACCACCACAAAGCTGCCACGAAACCCGCAAGAAGAGCGGGCAGAAAATCAAATGGCGCCTGACCCATCGCGGCCACGGCGCCAGATATCAAAGGGGCGCCCCACCCGATCATGAGGCGCCGCAAGCGTTGGGTCATTCAGCGGCCACTCCGCCTTCGGGTGTTGGCCGGACACGCATGCGCTTGATGCGTCGCGGATCGGCGTCAATCACCTCAAACTCGAAGCCCGCAGGGTGCTGGATCACCTCGCCGCGCGCTGGAACACGGCCCGCCAGCATAAAGATCAAACCGCCCAAGGTATCGATCTCTTCTTCGTCGACGTCTTCGTTGTCAGTCAGGGAGTGACCCAGCTCTTCTTCGAAGTCGTCCAGAGGGGTCTTGGCCAGTACGATGTAACGACCGTTCGGCTCTTTCGTCCAGAACTGGTCGTCATCAGTGTCGTGCTCATCCTCGATCTCGCCCACGACCTGTTCGATCAGGTCTTCAATGGTCAGCAGACCGTCCACACCACCATATTCATCAATCACGAGTGCCATGTGCCGACGCTCTGTCTGCATCTTTTGCAGCAGCACCCCGATCGTCATCGACGGCGGGACGAAAAGCAGCGGTCGGATCAGCCCGTTAATGTCAAATGTCTCGGTCTCGCCAAACCCGTGCTTCAGGGCAAAGTCCTTGAGGTGGATCATCCCAACGGGTGTGTCGAGCGTGCCCTCGTAAACCGGTAGACGCGACATCCCGCTCTCGCGGAACACATCGACCAGACCTTCGAGGGAAATGTCGTTGGGGACAGCTTCAATCTCGACTTTGGGAATCGCGACATCTTCGACCCGCATGCGGCGCAAGTTCGCCAGACCAACCGTGGGTGCGCCCCCGTCTGGGGTGTCCTCGCCGTCCTCTGCGCCTTCGCCAGAAGGGCCTATGATTGAAAAGAATTTCCGCAGGAATCCGCTGTTACTTGCTGCTTCATCCCCATCCACCGGAAGCGCGCCTGGCGCTGCGATAGAAGATCCGTCGTTGGTGTCGCCCATTAATCCTGTTCCAAAACCCGCAACCTGTCCGTTGCTTTATAAAGTATATGGGTCAGGAATACCCATTTTGCCAAGTATTTCCGTTTCGATCCCCTCCATGAGCGTTGCATCCATGTCATCGATATGGTCGTGCCCTAACAGGTGCAGGACCGCATGAACGGTCAGATGGATCACGTGGTTCTCGAACGGAATGCCGCCTGCCTCGGCCTCGGCCAGACAGGTGTCGTAGGAAATCGCGATATCTCCCAGTTCTTCGGGCGGGCCATCGGGATCGGGAAGGTCGGGATAAAACGGCGTCTCACCCGGTGCGTCAGGTGCACGCTCTTCGGATGGCCAAGACAACACGTTCGTGGCCTTGTCCTTTTCGCGAAAGTCGGCGTTCAGCTCTTTGATCCGCGCGTCATCACAGGCAAGGACGGCGATTTCCCAGCCGTCCGTGCCAAGTTCCAGATGCTCCAGGACTGCGGTTGCGGCCTTTTCGGCCAACTCTTCGAGACCGACCTCTTCCCAGCGGTCGTCCTCGATGACGCAATCGGTGATCATGCTGTGCCCTACTGTTGCTGCTGACGCTGCTGCTGGCGCTCGAACGCCTTCTGCGAGTCCTCGTCATACGCTTCGATGATCGCGCGCACCAGAGGATGTCGCACAACATCGCTGGCAGTAAAGTAGCTGAAGCTGATGTCCTTGATCCCATTTAGCAGTTGCTCAGCATGGGACAGCCCGGATTGGACACCACGCGGTAGATCGACCTGCGAACGGTCGCCGGTGATCACCATGCGGCTGCCTTCGCCAAGCCGAGTCAGGAACATCTTCATCTGCATGGTCGTGGCGTTTTGCGCCTCGTCCAGCACCACAAAGGCGTTCGACAGCGTCCGGCCACGCATAAAGGCCAGCGGCGCGATCTCGATCTTCTTTTCCTCTTTCAGCTTGGCCAGCTGTTTTCCAGGTAAGAAGTCGTTCAGCGCGTCATAGAGAGGCTGCATATAGGGATCGACTTTGTCCTCCATCGCGCCGGGCAAGAAGCCCAAGCGTTCGCCTGCCTCGACAGCCGGACGGGACAGAATAATCTTGTCGACCTTGCCATCGATGAACATCGACACGCCGACCGCCACAGCCAGATAGGTTTTACCCGTACCGGCAGGGCCGATGCCGAACGCCAGCTCATGCTCGAACAGCGCTTTCACATAAGCCTTCTGCGCGTCGGTCCGAGGTTCGATCACCTTCTTGCGGGTCTTGATCTCGTAATTGCCGCGCCCGAACATCTCGAGCTGGTCGCCCTTGGTCGTAGGTTCAGGCGGGTGCGTGTCCATCCGCAATTCGCGGTCCACATCCGCAGGCTCGACAGAGCGGCCGGTTTCCAGACGCTCGTACAAGGTCTCCAGCACATCAAGCGCGATGTCTGCATTGTCTTGTTCGCCAATGATGGTGATCTGGTTCCCGCGGCGGACCAACTGAACGGTCAGCGCCTTTTCAATCTGGGTCAGGTGTCTGTCGTATTCGCCGCAAAGCGTTGACAGCAGACGGTTATCTTCGAATTCAATGAAGAGTTCAGCCATGGTCCAGCACACTTCTGCTGGCGGACGGGGCGCGTAATTTCAAGTTGCTCTCCGCTAAGTCTTTTCTTGATGCTGCCAACTTCAGAAGGCCTGCGCAAGTCTTGGTACGTAATTGTGACAGGCGCACACAGAAAAACCCCGACAAAGCGCCGGGGTTCCTGTGAATTTTAAAGCATTTGCGATTTTTAAATCGGGTCGCCGATGATCGCGGTCGCGCCCTCTTTGAAGTCGCCGGTTGCATATGTCGGCGGGGCCGCACCGGAACACACGGGCTTGCCGTATTTGTCCAGACGCTGAGACAGATAGCCTTCGACACCGTCGTCGATGATCCAGTGGTCGCAACCGTTCGGATCAACCCAGATGCCTGCCTGCAGTTGGCTCAGATCTTTTGAGTCGATGCCGCGGTCACGGGTCATGTCGCCGTTGTTGCCACCAAGAAAGCCGCCCTCCCAAGTACCGCCTTCGCAGGCTGCCAAGGTCAGAACGCAAGAACCGATAAGAAGGGATTTGATGAGTTTCATGTTTTCCTCACATTACCGGATGCAGAAGATTTCGACGCGGCGGTTTTGCGCCATACCCTCAACGGTGTCGTTCGGAGCCTTGGGGATCCGCTCTCCGTAACCGCGAATGTCGATGATCGGCGCGCCGACCGAATTGCCAACCTTGGCCACAGCATTCGCGCGGCGCAGGGACAGCTTCATGTTGTATTCGTCGCTCGCGCGGCTGTCAGTGTGACCGGCCACAATGTAAGCACGGGCATCTGCGCCCTGAAAGAATTCCTGCAGACGCTGGCGGCCCGGCGCGGTAATCCGCGAGCTATCGGTCGGGAAATACTGGTCGGTATTCAGAACGCCGCACAGGTTCCGCTCGTGGCAGACAGGGGTTCCGTCGCGGCGCACGTGGGGGCTCATGTAGCCCTCGGCACCATCATCCATCACCCAATGCTCGCAGCCATCGGGGTCAATCCAGATCGTGGGAATGTACTGCTCGCCCTGAACAGTGACCGTGGCACCCTGCTGAACTTGCTGCACGCCGTAGTTCTCGTTGGTGACGTACCCTTGCTGTGCAAATGCAGTTCCGGCCGCCAGCGCAGTGCAGGCCGCAACGATGGCGCCAGCAGTGCGTGTCAAACTTTTTTTCATATTTCCTTCCCCGATCCGAACAATTTCGCAAATAGGAACCTTAAACGAAACTTACCCGAAGGCTTATCTCTAATCCATTGGGGAAAATCGTTTATATCCGGCTAAGGGAATAGCTACACACGTCCGAATGAAAACAATAAGCCCGTTACCCCCATAATGATGAGAATAACGGGACAGTCAACACTTTGACAGGCGGCTAGCCCGAATCAGACGAGGCGACCTGCCAGCGAATTCGGGCCACTTTCGGTGATTTCCACCTCGCGCAGATCACCGGCTGTCAATCCGTCCGCCTGAACGTGCACCGCGTGCAGGTATTCAGATTTACCGACCATCTGACCTTCTAGTCGACCGGGCTTTTCAAAAAGGACGTTTACCTTGCGGCCGACCATATCATCCTGCACCTCGCGTTGGTGGCGGGTGATAACCGCTTGCAGGCGGGACAAGCGCTCGGATTTGACGTCTTCGGAGAGCTGTTCCCGCTCGGCAGCGGGGGTGCCGGGGCGCGTGGAGTACTTAAAGGAATAGGCGTACCCGTATTTCACCGCTTCGAGCAGATCTATGGTCGCCTGGAAATCCTCTTCGGTTTCTTCGGGGAAGCCGACGATGAAATCACCCGACATCAGAATATCAGGACGCGCCTCGCGAATACGCTCGATGAGTTTGAGGTATTCTTCGGCGGTGTGGCTGCGGTTCATCCGTTTCAGGATCTTGTCAGAGCCGGACTGCACGGGCAGGTGCAGATAGGGCATCAATTTCTTGCAGGTGCCATGTGCCTCGATCAGGTCATCAGACATGTCGTTCGGGTGGCTGGTCGTGAAACGAATCCGCTCCAACCCATCGACTTTGTCCAGTTCCCAGATCAGCTTGGCCAGCGACCAGGTGCCGCCCTCGCCTTCACCGTGGTAAGCATTCACGTTCTGACCCAGCAGAGTGATCTCGCGCACACCGCGTTCCACCAGATCATTGGCCTCTCGGATGATTTGCTGAACCGGACGCGAGACTTCTGCACCGCGAGTATAAGGCACCACACAGAACGCACAGAATTTGTCACAGCCCTCTTGGACCGACAGGAAGGCGGTCGGGCCGCGCGACGCCTTGGGACGGCCTTTGAGCTTCTCGAACTTGTCTTCTTCGGGGAAGTCGATGTCCACGGGCTTCAGGCCCGCACGTGACTTTGCTTCCAACTCAGGCAGACGGTGGTAGCTCTGCGGTCCCACGACCAGATCGACCATGGGCTGGCGACGCATGATCTCTTCGCCCTCGGCCTGAGCCACACAGCCAGCCACACCGATGCGTAGATCGGGCTTCTCGGCCTTGAGGTTCTTGAAACGGCCCAATTCGGAATAGACCTTCTCGGCGGCCTTCTCGCGAATGTGGCAGGTGTTCAGCAGGATCATGTCCGCGTCTTCGGGCGTCTCGGTTTTGACGTACCCGTCCATGACTTCGGCCATCCGCTCGCTGTCGTAGACGTTCATCTGACAGCCATAGGTTTTGATGTACAGCTTCTTAGGCTCGGCCATGACGCGCTTCCGGTTCTGTATGGGGAAAGTTTGAGCGCAGCTTTTATCCCCTTGGGGCTTATCTTGCAATGGCAGGCAGAATGACCCAATTTGGGCGGGATCGCATCATAGGATCAATTGATGAACTACGCGAATTTGAACGAATTTTTGAAACGTGGGACCGCAATTTTTGCCAAAGGTCCCATCGCCCTGATCTTTGCCGAAGATCCGGTAGAGCTCGACTCAACCATTTTGCACCACCTTTGCCTCGGGTTTCGGAATGTCGTGATTTTCGGCGGCCCAACCATCGAGATCGAACCCCACATCACCGAAGGGCCGGACGCAGAGAAAGTGCATTTCGTGATGTACGACCTCTTGCCTGACGGCGCCCTGCCCCATGCCGTGAATGCCGTGTCCGAACAGATGCAGGGCCAATGGGTCTATTACTGCTACAACGCCGAGTATCTGTTTTTCCCCTTCTGCGAGACGCGTACCATTGGCGAAATGGTCACCTTCCACACCGAGGAGCGCCGCGATGCGATGCTGACCTATGTGGTTGATCTGTATGCCAAGGACCTGAACGAGCATCCCGATGCGGTGAACCTCGACGAAGCATATTTGGACCGTTCAGGCTATTTCGCTTTGGGGCGCCCTGATGCCATGCGCCACCCCAAGGAACGGCAGCTCGATTTCTTTGGCGGATTGCGCTGGCGGTTCGAAGAGTATGTCCCCGCACCGCGCCGCAAAATCGACCGAATCTCTATCTTCAAAGCCAAGCCCGGCGTGGGCCTGCTGAACGACTACACGTTCACCGACGAGGAGTATAATACGTACTCTTGCCCGTGGCATCACAACCTGACAGCCGCAGTTGCCAGTTTTCGCGCCGCTAAGGCGCTGCGCCGCAACCCCGGCAGCGCCTTCAACATCCATAGTTTTATGTGGCACGCATCGACAAAATTCGAATGGGATTCCGCACAGTTGATGGACCTTGGCCTGATGGAACCGGGGCAGTGGTTCTGACCCGAATACAACCTTTCGGAGGTAATGAATGGTCCATTGATCAGGTGCCCGCCCTTATGGTGGCGTGATAAGCCAACAACGAAGCCATTTTTTACGTAGGAGGCGTAGTCATGTCTTTCATGGATTTCATGGGGAAAACCTTCGCGATCGCGGCACTCGGGCTTGCCCCCGCCATGGCCGATGCGCTCGATGCCCCCACCGGCGAAGTTGTTCTGACCATCACCGGAAACATCACAGAAACCAACAACGGCGATCAGGCGGATTTCGACATCGAAATGCTCGAAGCTCTGGGCACCGAAAGCTTTGATACCACCACCCAGTGGACCGAAGGCACTCCGACCTTCAAAGGACCCAGCCTGAAGACCGTGCTAGATGCTGTTGGCGCAGGCTCGACCGAGTTGCGGGCCACCGCGCTGAATGACTACTCTATCGAAATGGACGCAGGCACCGACGGCTTCCCCGGGCCTGTTATTGCGACCAAGATGAACGGCGAGCCAATGTCGGTCCGCAGCAAAGGCCCCCTGTGGCTGGTCTACCCTTACGATCTGGACCCCAAGTTCCAGAGCGAGGTCGTTTTCTCGAACAGCATCTGGCAGCTCCGCTCGATCAACGTCGCGGACTAATTCAGGACCCCTGACGTGTCGAACAAGCGCAAGCCAGAGCAAATCCGCCTGAAAGGGCGCGGCCTTCGAATGGTCGCGCTCGTGCTCTTTATTGGCATTGCTCTGGCTTCTGTGACGGCACTGACCCTCAGCGTCTTTCAAAAACAAAAGGAACTGCAAGTCGCGACGTCCGACAGTGTGATCTGGACGCTGTCGCAGCTCGAAGTCGAATACCTGAAGTTTTCTTCCGCACTTCTGGAAGCCCGCACAGACGGGGACAACCCTGCCAAGCTGCGTGACCTGCGCCAGAAGTTCGACATTTTTTACAGCCGGGTGGACACGGTTTCAAACCTACGCGGCCTGTACAAGTACGAAGGCGGCGCAGAAACGCGCGCCATCTTTGGAGTGATCCGAAATGAATTGGATCAGTCCATTCCCCTGATCGACGGCAGCGACGCGATGCTGGCCGCGGGCCTGCCGACGCTGTCAGACCGCGATGCTCGGATCGGCAAATTGGTCCGCACCGCATCGCTGGAAAATCTACAGAACTACGTCGGGATTTCGAACGTCGCCCGCGAGACTGTGCTGCGCATGATGCAGATGCTGGGGGCTTTGACCATCGGCATGATGATTGCGCTGGCCGTGACCATCCTGATCCTGTTCCGCTTGGCTGGCACCAATGAACGCCGCGCCATCGAGCAGCGCCAATTGGCTGCCCGCATGCAGACCATCTTGGACAGCTCTCTTGACGCAGTTCTGGTGGTGGACACTGACGGCTTTATCCACCAGTTCAACGGCGCCGCAGAAAAGGTCTTTGGCTACACAAGCGCCGAAGTGATTGGCGGCAACCTGACAGATCTGATCATTCCCGAAGAATACCGCCGCGCTCACGAGATCGGGATGCAGCGCATGCGCGACCGCGGGGAAACCCGCCTGGTCGGCCGAGGCCGGATCGAGATTGAGGCACAGCGCAAATCAGGAGCGATCTTTCCTGTAGAACTGTCCATCGAAGAAGTTGTCTCGGACGACGAAATCTATTTCGTCAGCTTCATCCGCGACATCTCTGATCGCAAACAAGCCGAGCGCGAATTGGTCGAAGCCCGTGACCGCGCACTGGCTGGCGAGCGGACCAAGTCTCGCTTCCTGGCGATCATGAGCCACGAGATGCGCACGCCGCTCAACGGGCTCTTGGGCATGCTCGACCTGCTGCGTCAGACCCGTACCGACAACAAACAGAACTTCTACATCGACAATATGGACTTCTCGGGTCGCGTCCTGCTCGACCTGATTAACAATGTTCTAGACCTGACCAAGCTCGACACCGAAGTTGATGGGCTGAACAATTCCAGCTTCGACCCCGAACGTCTGATCCAAGAGGTTCTGGCCTCGCAACTGGCGCTCGCTCGCAAGAACGACAACCAGCTGCACTACGAATGGGTTGGCGATCCGGTCAAAGGCGTGCTGTCTGATCGCGCCCGTCTGCGCCAGATCCTGCTGAACCTTGTGAACAATGCGATCAAGTTCACCGAAAACGGCGAGATCACCGTCGAGGCAGAGATTCTGGATCCTCTGACCATGGACGGCCGCCCCGAATTGGAGTTGCGCATTCTGGACACCGGTTGCGGAATTCCAGAGAGCGACCTCGACCGCGTGTTCGATGACTTTGAAACTGTGGATGCCAACTACGACCGCGCCGTCGAGGGCTCTGGCCTCGGCCTCGGGATCGTGCGCCGGCTGGTGCAGATGATGGGCGGCAAAATCGGCGTCGAGAGCGAAGTCGACGAAGGCAGCCTGTTCTGGGTCCGCCTGCCCATCGTCAAGACCGAGACCAACGACGATCCTGCTCAATTCGCCGCTCTGGCCAACACCGTCAAAGCAGGTGCGAACCTGTTGATGGTCGAGGATAACGAGATCAACCGCCGCGTTCTGCGCGAGATGCTAGAGGCGCAAGGGCACACGGTATCCGAAGCCCACAACGGTCTGGAAGCGGTCGAAAAGACCAGCATTGATCTATACGATGCAATCCTGATGGACATCTCCATGCCTGGTATGGATGGCGTCACCGCGACAAAGCACATCCGCGCCAGCGGCGGGCCGAATGCCCATTCGCCGATCATCGCAGTCACGGCCCACGCCATGCCCGAGGAGATGCAGAGCTTTATCGACGCGGGGATGAACGCTGTTCTCAACAAACCCGTCGTTCGCAACGAGCTCAGCAAGACGTTGAACCAGTGGATTGGCGAGGATGACAGCTTTGACCCTGACCACGTCGAAGAAGCAGAACCCGAAGAGAATGTGATCAAGTCGCTTGCCCGCGATCTGCCGCCAGAGGATTTGGCGGGACTGGTCGGGCGCTTTATCACCGAGACGGACGGCGTATTCGTAGAGATGGCCGCGATGCCGCATGACGAAGAGCACCGCGCCGAAATCACCTCAATGGTGCACAAAACCGCAGGCTCGGCAGGCAGCTTTGGCCTCAGCGACTTCCACCACGATCTGGCCGCGGCTCAAACGGGCCTAAAGACTGACCCAGATTTCGACATCGGCGCGTCCGTCAGCCATCTGAACCGCAGCTGGCAAATCGCACGGGAAGAAGTCGTAAAAACTCTCGACGATCTACAGATTACTGTGGAGCATTAAAAAGGGGCCCTCGCGGCCCCTTCGCTATATCCCCTGTTGTGCCGTCTTACTTGCGGCGCAAGCGGATCACCACATCGACCTTGGCAATTTCCATCCCTGCAGGTGCGTTGGGCAAGCTGATGATTTCCAGATCCTCAGCGGGGGCGTCAGTCAGGCGCGCCTCGTCTTCCCAGTAGAAGTGCGGGTGGTCGTGGGTGTTCGTGTCGAAATAGCTCTTGGAGCCATCCACCGTCACCTCGTTGATCAGCCCCACGTCGCAAAATGCGCGCAAGGTATTATAAACTGTCGCCAGCGACACCTTGTGCCCCTGCTTCAGCGCGGCGGAATACAGGCTCTCTGCGGTGACGTGGCGATCTTCGCCGTCGCCAACCAGCAACTCGGCAAGTGCCAGACGCTGACGCGTCGGACGCAGACCTGCTGTCGCAAGCCAGTCGGTTCCGCGTTCTGTCGCTTTGGTAGTCATGCTGCCTCGGGCTGTTCTGGGTCAAAGCAGAATATAGGACGTTTCCCTATGGTTTTTCAACGCCCCGAATTGATCATCCAATCGGACGTATAACGCCGCGGATGATCGTCATGCCCTTGCCACCCTTTGCGCGCGGGTGCTAAGGGGTGCGAAACGCGAAATGACCGTAAATCCATAATAAGGAGCCGCCTCGATGGCCGATTATCCCACCAGCTTCGACAAAGATGAGCTGCTGAAATGCGCCCGCGGTGAATTGTTCGGACCCGGAAACGCACAGCTGCCCGCCCCGCCGATGCTGATGATGGACCGGATCACCGAGGTATCCGGCGATGGCGGCGAGCACGGCAAAGGCCACATCATCGCAGAATTCGATATCACACCGGACCTGTGGTTCTTTGACTGTCACTTCCCCGGCAACCCGATCATGCCCGGCTGTTTGGGTCTGGACGGCCTGTGGCAGCTGACCGGCTTTAACTTGGGCTGGCGTGGCTGGCAGGGTCGTGGCTATGCACTGGGTGTTGGCGAAGTCAAGCTGACCGGCATGGTCCGCCCCGATCGCAAAATGCTGACCTATCGCGTGAACTTCACCAAAGCCGTGCAGACCCGCCGTCTGACCATGGGTGTGGCAGACGGTATCGTCGAGGCCGATGGCGAAGTCATCTATCAGGTCAAAGATATGAAGGTCGCTCTCTCCGAGAGCTAATCCATCACGATTTCCATCAGGGAAGAGGAGTGCGCCATGCGCCGCGTCGTCGTCACAGGATTGGGCGTTGTATCGTCCATTGGTAACAATGCCGCCGAAGTTCTGGACAGCCTGAAGGCTGGCCGTTCGGGCATCACCGCCAACGAGGACATGAAGGAATACGGCTTTCGCAGCCAGATCGCAGGCGCGATCAACCTTGATGTCACCCAGCACGTAGACAAGCGCACCCTGCGCTTCATGGGCCCCGGTGCGGCCTATGCCCATATCGCCATGCAGCAGGCCATCGCCGATGCCGGTCTTGAAGAGTCTGACATCGTGAACGAGCGCACCGGCCTTGTTGCCGGTTCGGGCGGTCCCTCGACCAGCTCCATGCTCGCTGCCCACCAGACGGTTCTGAAGAACATGTCGCCCAAGCGGATCGGGCCCTTTGCGGTTCCGAAATGCATGAGCTCGACCATCTCGGCCAACCTGTCGACCGCGTTCAAGATCAAGGGCATCAACTACTCGATCACCTCGGCATGCTCGACCTCTTTGCACTGCATCGGCAACGCAGCCGAGCAGATCATGATGGGCAAGCAGGACGTGATGTTCGCGGGCGGCGGCGAAGAGCTGGATTGGACCCTGTCCTGCCTGTTCGACGCGATGGGCGCGATGTCCTCGAAATACAACGACACCCCCGAGAAAGCGTCGCGTGCGTTTGACGCGGACCGTGATGGTTTCGTCATCGGTGGCGGCGGCGGTATCGTCGTTCTGGAAGATCTGGAGCACGCTCTGGCCCGCGGCGCAAAAATCTACGCCGAAGTGACCGGCTATGCGGCGACCTCGGATGGCCACGACATGGTTGCCCCCAGCGGCGAAGGCGGCGAGCGCGCGATGCGTCTGGCCCTGCAGTCCCTGAACCCCGAGCGCAAAGTTGGCTACATCAATGCGCACGGCACCTCGACCCCCGTGGGCGATGTGGGCGAAGTCGAGGCAGTCCGCCGCGTCTTTGGCGAGGGCAGCACGCCGCTGATCTCCTCGACAAAATCGATGACCGGTCACAGCCAGGGCGCAACCGGTGCCCAAGAGGCGATCTACTGCCTCTTGATGCTGCAGAACGACTTCATCGCACCGTCGATCAACGTCGAAACGCTGGACCCCGCGCTGAAGCCCGAGGAAATTGCGACGGCGCGCGTGGATAACGCGGGGCTCGACACTGTTATGACCAACTCGTTTGGTTTCGGCGGGACCAACGGGTCCATGCTGCTCAGCAAGTATCTGGGGTGATTTTAGAAGATGGCTGATTTGATGAAGGGCAAGCGCGGTCTGGTGATGGGTGTCGCCAACAACCGCTCGATTGCTTGGGGCATTGCAAGCGCAATGGCCGCCGAGGGCGCGGAACTGGCGTTCTCTTACCAAGGCGAAGCGTTCGGTCAGCGGGTCAAACCGCTGGCAGAGAGCGTGGGCTCAGATTTCCTGGTTGATATGGACGTCACCGACGAGGCGTCCTTGGACGCAGGCTTTGCCGCGCTCAAAGAGCGTTGGGACAGCATCGACTTTGTCGTTCACGCGATCGCGTATTCGGACAAGAACGAGCTGACGGGCCGTTTCATCAACACCAGCCGTGACAACTTCAAGCACTCGTTGGAAATTAGCTGCTACAGCTTCATCGACGTGGCGCGCCGCGCGTCCGAGATGATGCCAAACGGCGGTACGCTGCTCACCCTGACCTATCAGGGCTCGAACCGCGTGACCCCATACTACAACGTCATGGGCGTGGCCAAGGCAGCGCTGGAATCGGCCACCCGCTATCTGGCCAACGATCTGGGCCAACAGGGCATCCGCGTGAACGCGATCTCGCCCGGCCCGATGAAAACGCTGGCAGGCGCAGCCATCGGCGGCGCACGTAAAACCTTCAAGCACACCGCAGCGAACGCGCCCTTGGGCGACAACGCTACGCTCGAAGCCGTGGGTGGCACCGCTGTTTACCTGGCCTCGGACTACGGCGCGTGCACCAGCGGCGAGATCATCACCGTGGATGGAGGCTTCCACGTCCTAGGTATGCCGCAAGCAGACAACATCTGATCTTGTCTGCTTGCCGAATTCAAAACGCGCATCCGCACGGGTGCGCGTTTTGAATTTGCGGCTAAGCTTGCGCAGGTCTGGGTCTCAATGAACGGGCGACACCAGTCCAGATCCGGCAGTATTCCGATGCGTGTGAACAGCCAGCTATAATCATCCGGGCAATAATGATGCGCGAGATCAGGGGATTTTGCGCCCCAAAGCACGGTCGTACCCTGCACAACCTCAACGCCGAGCGCGGGCTAAATTGCGGAGTGAGAGTAGGCGCGAGAACTCATCCGCTAGCATCCCTTGCAATGGCATGCCGATGTTATGACCGCAGGCACATTCACCAAAACGGCAGTTGCGCCGCAGCGGCAAGTTCCAGACGCAGGCAGTGTTTGCGCGGGCATGGGCATCTCCTGCTAGACAAAGGTCTTGGCTACCACTCTCAGCGCCCTGCCCCAAAAAACAAGGGCGACCCAAAGGCCGCCCCGTCAAACCGTCTTGAGCGAAGAGATCAGGCGATCTCGACCAGCTCGAGCGCGAAGGTCAGATCCTGACCGGCCAGCGGGTGGTTTGCGTCCAGAACCACCTGCTCTTCGGTGACTTCCTGAACGACGACGGGAACAACTTGACCCGAGGGGGTCTGCATCTGCAGCTGCAGGCCAACTTCCAGCGGGATGTCTGCGGGAATGTCTGCGCGCGGCACGGGCTGGCACGCTTCTTCCTGACGCTCGCCATAGGCTTCGGCTGCGGGGATGGTGATGTTTTTCTTCTCGCCAACGGTCATGCCGGTGACGCCCTTGTCAAAGCCAGCGATCACTTGGCCGCTGCCCAGAGTGAATTCCAGTGGGTCACGACCCGCCGAGCTGTCGAACTGGCTGCCATCGTTCAGAGTGCCAGTGTAATGGATGCGTACTTTATCGCCCGATTTTGCTTCGGTCATGAGGGACTCGCTTTCTACATTTTCGGAGGGTGAGTTGGCGGAGGCCACGGTCCGTTGCGCGGGTTCTCCTTTGCGATCCCTACGAACTTAGGGATCGTGCCCGCAGATTGCAAACCGCTTTTATTTTATGGGGAATGCGTGCAGTCTATGCCCACAAGGGGAGGAGACCTTGATGACATCGACCTGTATTTTCGACGCCTATGGCACGCTCTTCGACGTGTCGGGCGCCGCCAAACAGGCTGCGTCCACACCAGAGGGACAGGCATTGGCGGACCACTGGCCCGCCTTGGCTGCATCGTGGCGGGCAAAGCAGCTGGAATACACTTGGCTCAGAGCCATCACCGGGGCCCATACCGATTTCTGGCAGGTGACCCAAGACAGTCTGGACTGGTCGCTCGAGGCGATGGGACTGGATCAGGATGCCACCCTTCGGGCGCAGCTTCTGGATCTCTATCGGGCACTACCTGCCTATCCTGAGGTGCCCGAAATCCTGCGCTCCCTGAAGTCCATGGGCAAACGATGTGCAATCCTGTCGAATGGATCGCCGAAAATGCTGGAAGATGCGGTAGAGTCCGCGGGAATTGCGAATTTTCTTGACGGTTTGATCTCGGTCGAAGACGCAGGTGTCTACAAGCCGGATTACGCTGTCTATGATCTGGTTGGCGCACGCTTTGACACCAGCGCGGATGAAGTCCTGTTCGTCTCGTCCAATGGATGGGATGCCGCTGGTGCTGCGGGCTACGGTTTCTACACGCTCTGGGTCAATCGCATGGGTCAGCCGATCGACAGGATGCCGTGGCGGCCCCGTTTCGTCGCTGCAGACTTGACCGGAATTACAGACGTTTTGGAGGAAATCTAATGCCCCGTTTTGACACAAGTGATGGACTGAGCCTGCATTACACCGACCAAGGTGACGGACTGCCCGTGCTGTGCCTGCCGGGGCTGACCCGCAATGGCGACGATTTCCAGTTCGTGCTGCCCCATCTCAAGGGTGTGCGTGCGATCACACTCGACAGTCGTGGGCGCGGGCTGTCCGAGTGGGATGGCGACTACATGAACTATTCGATCCCGCGCGAGGCTGCGGATGTGGTCGAGCTCTGCGCATTTCTAGGATTGGAACGGGTCGTCATCCTTGGGACATCTCGCGGCGGCCTGATCGCGATGGGGCTGGCGGTGACGCATCCGCAGCTCCTGCAGGGTGTTATTCTGAACGACATCGGCCCTGTCATCGACGAAGACGGACTGGACCGGATCAAGGATTACGTGGGCGTCACCCCGCGCTTTCCCGATCTGGAAACCGCTGCGCAAACAATGGCCAAAGCAGAAGCTGGCGGAGAGTTTCCAAACGTCCCGTTGTCGCGCTGGCGCGCACATGCGGCAGCGATCTACCGTCAGGCCGACAACCACGTGGTGCTGCGCTACGATCCGCGGCTCGGGGATGCCATGCGCGAGCAAGCCAAGGCAGGCGACTTTCCCGATCTGTGGCCCTTCTTTGACGCGCTCAAAGGTAAACCGGTTGCTGTGATCCGCGGGGCAAATTCGGATCTCTTGTCCGAAGCGACGGTTGCTGAAATGTCGCGACGTCACGGGGACTTGGTGGTCGCGACCGTGCCGGATCGGGGCCATGTGCCTTTCCTCGATGAACCCGAAGCGTTAAAGGCAATCAACGCTGTTCTAAAGAGTATCCGAGTTCCTGCATGACCGACATTGCTGCGATCACCGCCGCCGCCGAACGCCTAAAGGGTCACGCCCGCCGCACCCCGCTGCTGGAGTCACCCTTTCTTAACGAGTTGGCGGGGCGGCGGGTTCTGGTCAAACCAGAGTGTTTGCAGCACACCGGATCTTTTAAATTCCGCGGGGCATGGTCTGCCCTCTCGGCGCTGGACCCAAAGGTCCGCGCCAAAGGCGTTTTAGCTTATTCCAGCGGAAACCATGCTCAAGGGATCGCCTATGCCGCTGCGCGCCATGGTGTGCCCTCGGTCATCGTGATGCCCGAAGATGCCCCCGCCCTGAAACTGGCGAACACCCGCGCCTTAGGTGCCGAGGTGGTGACCTATGATCGCGTGGGCGGCGAAAGCCGAGAAGCGGTCGGCCAAGCCCTGAGCAAAGAGCGCGGTGTGACCTTGATCAAACCCTATGACGAGCCCATGGTGATCGCGGGCCAAGGCACCACAGGTCTTGAGATCGCAGTGCAAGCGGCGGAACTGGGTGTCACAACAGGCGACGTCCTAGTGTGCTGCGGGGGCGGCGGATTGACAGCTGGGGTCGCACTAGCGCTCGAGGCGCACGCACCCCAGATGCGCGCCCGTCCCGTTGAACCCGTCGGTTTCGACGACACGAAACGGTCGCTGATCGCTGGGGAAATCCTTTCGAATGACCGCCCGTCCGGCAGTATCTGCGACGCGATCGTGACGCCTGCGCCGGGTCTATTGACCTTTCCGATCCAGCAGCGCCTCTGCGGACCGGGGATCGCTGTTACGGACAATAACGCCTTGCGCGCAATGGCCCAAGCGTTCCTGCGGCTCAAGATCGTTGCCGAACCGGGGGGGGCCGTCGCCTTGGCCGCAGCGCTCTACCATACGGACGACATCCAAGGTGACGCCGTCGTTGCGGTTGTTTCTGGCGGCAATGTTGATCCGGCACAATTCAGCGAAGCGCTTGCGACGCTGGAGTAATCGGCGGATTTAGACCGGCTCTGTGCGAAAGAGTTGCCCTGTGCACCTTCGCCGCGTAGGCTCTGCGCACCCAAAAATAAGAATAAAATATGCCTTTCGCTTTTCTCCCTGACTTGCGGCTCCACTACCGCGACGAAGGCCCCAAACATGCACCTGCGTTGGTTCTTGTCCATGCGCTGGGAACGGACCTTACGATCTGGGATCAGGTGTGCAACTTGTTGCCAGACACGCTGCGCGTGATCCGCTTTGATCTGCGGGGCCATGGGAAATCCGACGTGCCTGCGGGCCCCTACAGCATGGGCGCACTCGTGCGCGACACAGAACGTCTGCTGGACCACCTGAATGCCAAGGATGTTGCCTTTTGCGGCTTATCCATCGGCGGCCTGATTGCCCAAGGGATCGCTGTCAAGCGGCTTGATCTGGTGCGCTGCCTGATCCTGTCCAATACTGCTGCCCGCATCGGCCACGAAACACTTTGGGCGAAACGGATTGAAGAGGCCCGCACCCAAGGGCACGGCGCCGTGGTTCAAGCGTCGCTCGCGCGCTGGTTCCCGCGTCAGGATTTGTCCGCGCCGCATATCCAGCGGGTGAAAGAAATCCTCGAAGACACATCACCCGAGGGCTACATCGCCGCCATGGAAGCGATCAAGGGCACGGACTTCTACACACCGACGGCCAGCTTGCGCCTGCCCACACTGGGGATAGGGGCTGTCAACGATGCCTCAACCCCGCCAGATCTGGTGCGCGAAACCACCGAACTGATCCCCGGCTCCGAATTTTCATTGATCCGCCGTGCAGGCCACCTGCCCTGTGTGGACCAACCCGAAACCTATGCCCGCGTGCTAACTGATTTCCTGAATGCGACAGGACACCTCTCATGAGTGATTTTCTCCTAATTCACGGCTCTTGCCATGGCGCTTGGTGCTGGCGCGATCTGATCCCTGCCCTGCGCACCCGCGGCCATTCGGCCCGCGCCATCGACCTGCCAAGCCACGGTTCGGACGGTACACCCTTGGCCGATGTCACGCTGGATATGTACGCCGAGGCGATTCTCAAGGCCATGAAGGGCCCCACCATCGTTGTGGGACACAGCATGGCGGGCTTTCCGATTTCGCGCGCGGCAGAGTTGGACCCCACCAATTTCGAGCGGCTCGTCTACGTCTGCGCCTATGCGCCCCGCAACGGCATGGGGCTGGCAGACATGCGCCGCGAAGCGCCCTATCAGCCGCTCATGCAGGCGGTGATCAAAGCCCCAGACGGGATCAGCTTTGGCATCGATCCAGCGCAGGCGCGGGATGTTTTCTATCACGACTGCCCGCCAGAGACGGTTGCATTCGCCCTGACGCGACTGGGGCAACAGCCAATCAAACCGCAGGAAACCCCGATAGAGATTGCCGAAAACTATGCGTCAGTGCCCAAAAGCTACATCCGCTGTGACGATGACCGCACAATCCCGCCGGAATATCAGCGAACGATGACAGAGGGTTGGCCAGAGCGCGATGTATACGCTATGGACTGCTCGCACTCTCCGTTTTTTGCAGACCCTACCCGCTTGGCAGGTTTGCTAAACAAGATTGCTGCCGGAGAATAGAGCCCGAGAGTCTCGAATCCGGATTAACCCGCAGGTATAGTGTCGCGACGAAAAGCAGAATCATATGAACGCGCCCTTGGAAAAATTGCACGCCGAACCCTCCGAGATGTCGAGCAACGCTCAGGCAGCTGCGGCTTATCTCAAGACGTTGGCCCACGAAGGTCGACTGATGATCCTGTGCCATCTGGGCTCGGGGGAACGCAGTGTGGGCGAGTTGGAGCAGCTTTTGGACATTCGTCAGGCAGCTGTCAGCCAGATGCTGGCCCGCCTGCGAGAAGAGGGGCTGGTCTCGACCCGCCGCGACGGCAAAACCATCTACTACAGCCTTGCAGATGATCGCACCACGCAAGTGATCAACATGCTGTATTCGCTGTTCTGCGCCCCCAAAGACTGACCTGAGCCACTGCCCAATTATTCGGCGACTGCCCGCGATGCGGGCCTTTCCGATGCGCGGGGGCTTTCAATCGGGGACCTAGTGCTTAGTCTGGCCTAAAAAGAAGGCCCTTTTGATTATGCGCGACCCGTTTCTGATCCGCCTGCATGACCTGCTGACGCAGATTTACCCCGACCATGATCCAGCCGAGTTGAGCCAAGCGGTGCAGCACGCCTTCTGGCCAGAGGGGACAGCGCGCCGCAAGCGGCCTCGGACGCCGTCGAACAATCTGTGGTCCGAGCGGGACTGCATGGTTATCACCTACGGCAATTCGATCCGTGACGGGCAGCACAAGCCTTTGGACCTGCTGCGCGATTTCCTGACCCGCCACCTGAAGGGCGTGATCAATGGCGTGCATATCCTGCCGTTCTTTCCCTTTACTTCGGACGATGGCTTTGCGGTCACGGACTACCGCACCGTAAACCCTACCCTCGGCGACTGGCCGGACATCCAGCGCATCGCCAAGCAGTTCAAGCTGATGTCAGATCTGGTTCTGAACCATGTCAGCAGCCAGTCCACTTGGTTCAACGAATACCGTCAGGGGCACGAGCCCTATGACAAGTTTTTCTTCGAAGCCTCGCCCGAGGATGATCTGTCCGAAGTCGTCCGCCCGCGCACGCACCCCTTGCTGCGCGAGGTGAATACGGCCAATGGCACGCGCCATGTTTGGTGCACCTTTAGCCATGATCAGGTCGATCTGGACTTCCGCAATCCAGAGGTTTTGCTCGAATTCCTGCGGGTTACGCGCCTGCACATCGACAATGGCGTGCGGATCGTGCGTCTGGATGCGGTCGCCTTTATCTGGAAGGAGATCGGCACCAAGTCGATCCACATGCCCCAGACCCACGCCATTGTGCGCCTGATGCGTCTGCTCGCTGACTTTGCCCAAGAGCCCGTGATCCTACTCACCGAAACCAATGTGCCGAACGCGGAAAACCTGTCCTACTTCGGGAACCGGAACGAGGCGCATGCGGTTTACAACTTCTCTTTGCCGCCCCTACTGCTGCACGCCATGCTCTCGGGTTCCGCAAAGTATCTGAACCGTTGGCAGGCGACCATGCCACCCGCCCAACTTGGCTGTGCTTATTTGAATTTCTCGGCCAGCCATGACGGGATTGGAATGCGCCCTGCCGAAGGTATCCTGCCCCCTGCAGAAACCGAGCAGGTCATCGACTGCGTCAAGGCCCACGGCGGCCTTGTTTCGATGCGCAGCCTGCCCAATGGCGGGCAAAGCCCTTATGAACTGAACATCACCTTCTTTGACGCGCTCAAAGGGACGATGAAGGGGCAGGACGATCTACAGATTGATCGCTTCCTTGCGGCCCAGAGCATCGTCATGGCTTTGGAAGGTATTCCTGCGTTCTACATCCACGTGCTCTTGGCGACCTCGAACGATCTGGCTGGGGTCGAGAAAACTGGCTTGAACCGCGCCATCAACCGCCACCGGTGGGATTACCCTGCTCTGAACGCTGAGCTATCGGACCCGCAGAGCACACAGAGCCGCGTCCTGACCGAAATGAAGCGCCGAATTTCGATCCGTGGCCGCCAGCCTGCATTCCACCCCAATGCCACACAGTTCACCCTGCAACTGGACGACCGCATCTTTGGCATCTGGCGTCAGAGTCTGGAACGGGACCAGTCCATCTTTGCCCTGCATAATGTCAGCGACGAAACAGTCGAGATTGATCCCGTTTCCATCAACTTGATCGACGGGCACGACTGGTACGATCTGCTGACAGGAGAGGTCATTCACACGCACGGCCAGAAAATCCAATTGGCCCCTTATCAATGCCGCTGGATCAGCAACCACCTTTAACGACAAAGGGGCCCTCCGGGGCCCCTTCTTTCATCCGCACCATGCAACACAGACCTCAGGCGAGGTCTGCGTAGTCGTCTTTGACCGCGGTCAGCATATCCGCCATCAAAGTCGGGTCTGCCGCGTGCACGCGCGACCACGTGGGGATAAAGGGCGTCTCAAACGGGTTATCTAGGAACGCATGCCCCGCCGTCATGATGTTCTCGGCAAAGAGCTCTATGCTCTGCTCTTCTTTGTGGCGGTCGATGGTCAGGCCATTCATTTCCGCATCGTTGTAATAGCTTTCAAGCACATCAAGCGCGGTGCGGTAATAGACAGCCTTGAGCGTACGGAAGACGTTGGGCGTGAACACTGTGCCGTCCGCAGCCAACTTGCGGAAAATCGCCTTGCAGATGTCGGTGGACATCCGGTTTAGGCCCGTCGCGGCATCCTCGGGCGACAGCTCTTGGTGCTTGTGATCGTAGGCATCGCTGATCTCGACCTGACAGACCGACTTCGGCGCAAGGTTCCGCCATGCCTCGGACAGGACGCCAATCTCCAGCCCCCAATCGCTGGGGATGCGCAGATCTGGCAGCATCGCTGTGCGCATGGCGAACTCGCCAGACAGCGGGTAGCGGAAGCTCCGCAGGAAATCGATGTAGTCCTTGTCGCCCACGACCTTCTTGAGTGCGATCAGCAATGGGCTGACCAGCAGGCGCGTCACGCGTCCATTGATTTTGCCGTCCCCGATGCGGGGGTAGTAGCCCTTGGACAGCTGATAGGGGAATCGCGGGTTCGCAACAGGATACACCAGACGGGTCAGCATATCCTTCTTGTAGGTGGCGATGTCGCAGTCGTGGATCGCCATGACCGAGGTATCGCGACACGCCATCATGTAGCCCAAACAGCCCCAAACGTTTTTGCCTTTGCCCGGCTCGGCAGGGTACAGGCCGTGGTATTGAAGCCGCTCACCAATCGCCAGATTGCGCGGACTGTCGTTCCAGATCACCACATGGTTCTGCGGTAGGCGGGAAAAGAATTTGACCGCGTGCCGATACTGTTCGGCATTGGCACGGTCGAGACCAATAATGATCCGGTGCAGATAGGGTACCTTGGACAGCTCGTCGACGATCTGTTCGATTGCGGGCAATTCAAGCTCTGAATAGAGACAGGGCAGGATCAGGGTGATCTTGCGGTCCTCGGCAAAGGTGGTCAGCTCGTGGCTCATCTCCTCGGCTGTTTTGGCGCGCAGGTTGTGGAGCGTTGCAATATGTCCATTCTGGTGAAAATCGGCCAAGGTTCTGATCCTTATTGTTTTATTTATACCGTCGCGAGATGTCCCGCACCGCGTGCGCCCAACCTTCGGGGCCTGCCAGTTGTTCCCGTATAACGCGCCCCTCGGCCTCGCCCTGCAAGGGGGACAAAGGTGCGCGATGGGGGTTCGGAATGATCACGCCGTGGGTCGCGTTCTGGATCATTTCGATGTCATTGGGTGCGTCCCCCAAGGCGATGCTGGGAGGCTGACCGTACATGGCCAGCACTTCGGCCATCGCATCGGATTTCATCCTGCCCCACCCCAGCGTCAGAAACCGCCCTCCATCTCGTGCTGTCACCCCAAGAGCAGCGAGCGCCGAGACAAAGGCGTCTCTGTCCTCGTTTGTGCCTGTCCACACCCCAGGCTCGGAGAAGGCCCTTAGCGCGGCTTTTTCAGCACTCTCAAGCGGCAGGCCGGTCGCCTCAGCCACACCTACCGCGTCCGTGTCCCCGAAACCGCAGTAGTGCTGTCGAAGCGCATCTGGCACTTGGTTCAATACTTCGCGTAATTGGAAATAAGGTGCGCGATCGGGCAACTCGCCCGCCCCAGCTGGCATCACCCCTGCGCCGTTTTCACAGATCGCGGGCCATGCATCCAGCGCCATCGCGCTACGCAATTCTGCAATCTCTGGCGCTGTTTTGGAGCTGGTGAGGATCACCGGAATGCCCCTCTCTGCCAAGTCGTTCAGAACCGGCTTTGCGGGCGACCAATCATAGGTCTCGTGGTCCAACAGAGTGCCGTCCAAATCGGTAAAAACAATCAAAGGCGGGGTCGTCATTCGGTCCTCCTGGCAGGCACTATCCCGTGCGGACCGTGACACCACAATGAAGGGCCGCGCAATTATTACCCAAGATTCAGCATATCGCCTGATTTTTGAGCAAACCATTTAGCCTAACCAACGAACCGCGCACCGCATTTTGCGACTGCCAAGCGGCGGCAAATAGTCTAGAGCATGTCCCAAGAAAACGCGCATTGCTGCGCCACCCAAGGAGACGCCAGATGAGCTTTGACCGGTCTATCAAGATTGCCCCTTCGATCCTGTCGGCAGATTTCGCCAACTTCGGACAGGAAATCCAAGCGATTGAAGCTCAGGGCGCAGACTGGGTCCACGTAGACGTCATGGACGGACACTTCGTTCCAAACCTGACCTTTGGTGCGCCAGCGGTCAAAGCCTTTCGCCCGCACGTGAAAACGGTGATGGATGTGCATCTGATGATCAGCCCAGTTGATGCTTACATCGACGCTTATGCGGACGCAGGCGCCGACTACCTGACCGCCCACATTGAGGCAGGCCCCCACATCCACCGCACTCTTCAGGCGATCCGCGGCGCGGGCATGAAGGCCGGCGTCGCACTGAACCCCGGCACTCCTGCGGACGCGATCGAGCACCTGCTGGACCTAACCGATCTGGTCTGCGTCATGACCGTAAACCCCGGCTTTGGCGGCCAGAAGTTCATCGACCTGACGACCAAAATCCGCAAGCTGCGCGAGATGATTGGGGATCGCCCCGTACATATCGAGATCGATGGCGGTGTTGACCCGACCACGGCGCCTCTGGTCGCTGCAGCGGGCGCGGACGTACTGGTCGCGGGCTCTGCCGTGTTCCGTGGCGGATCCGTCAACAACCCCGAGGTCTATGGCGAAAACATTCGTACCATTCGTGCGGCTGCCGAAAGCGCTCAGTAAATGGCGCGCATCATTTTTGATCTGGACGGCACGCTGATTGACAGCGCGCCGGACATCCAAGCTGTGGCCAACGGCGTCCTAGGGGCCGAGGGGCATCAGCCGATCACATTGGAGCAGACGCGCAGCTTTATCGGCAACGGCGCACCGACGTTCGTGGCGCGCATGCGCGCAGCGCGGGACATTCCCGACAGCGAACAGGACCGACTGCTCACGGCGTTCAAAATTGGCTATGTCAGCGCAGTTGATCTGACCGTGGTGTTTGATGGCGTTGTGCCTGCGCTAGAGGCGCTGAAGGCTAAAGGGCATAGCTTGGGCATCTGTACCAACAAACCCTTCAAACCGACCGAAGCTATTCTAGCGCATCTCGATATGGCGCGCTTGTTCGATAGCGTCATTGGCGGCGACACGCTGCCCACCCACAAGCCCGACCCAGCGATGCTGCACGCAGCAGCAGACGCGCTTGGCGATGGACCGGTGATCTACGTCGGGGATAGCGAAGTAGACGCCGAAACCGCGCAGCGCGGTGGCGTGCCTTTCCTGTTCTTTACCGAGGGCTACCACAAGACTGATCTAAACAGCATCCCAAAGACCGCAGCCTTTGGAAGCTACGCGGACTTCGTTGATCTGATTGAGAAAACACTCGCGCTGGCTTAAGCCAGCGCGTCTTTCTGAGCTTCCTCGACAGCCTCGACCGCGCTCTGCAGGCGGGCAATCGCATCGTGGCACTTCAGACTGCACTCGTGCAGATATTGCGAGAGCTCCGCCACCTTCTCTGCGTCGGGTTCACGCGACAGAATACGCGAGGCACCGGCCGTCATGCTGACGATGTTATTCAGATTGTGCAGCGAATCCTTGTTCGCGGCGAGCAGCGATTGCATCGCCTCGATTGTCTCTGGCTGCGCGCCGACAGGATAGGGATGCGCTGTTACGTCGTTCGAGATCACTAGCAACGAATCCACGGCATTCTCTTGGGAATTCAGAGGGAGAACCTCGACGACCCACGACCGCATAACACCGTCGCCAGTCTGGAAAGTGCCCGAAAAGCTGTTCGCAATGCCGCGGAAACCCTGGTCCACCGCAGAGATGGCACGCTGCTGGGACTCGCCATCCCAGAGAGAAGTCCAGACCTGACCGCAGAAATCCTCTTGGCAGACCTGCAAAATCGCCAGCCCACGCTCGTTTACAGCGCGTACCACACCATGTTGATCGAGAACCTTTACACACATGTTGGCGCGCTGCGCGACCGTTCCAAGCACTGTCTCCAACGCTGACGCATCGATGCGCAAATCGCCGAGAAGGATACTCATTTCAGAACCCACCTTTCCTTCGGCACTAGCGTACACAGCGAACGCGCCAAACAGAAATCACTTTTTACTGGCATCCATGGCTTCGGCCACCGCAGCCTCGAGAGTTTCGTTCGAAAACGGCTTTCTAACAAAAGGACAATCGGGGTAGAGCCCCTTCAAATCCTCGCGATCACCATACCCTGTTGCGACAACAAATGGGACCCCAATTTCTGCAAGCTTTTCGGCAACGGGCAGCGATTGCTCTGATCCCAAGTTCACATCAAGAACCGCGATCTGAAGGTCGTGAGTCTCGATTTCCTTGAGGGCGTCGTTGACGTTAGAACAGATGCGCACGTCGGTCGCCCCGAGTTCCGTCATGATGTCTGCCGCATCCATGGCGATGATCATCGTATCTTCAAGCACAAGCGCAACGCCCGTCAGGTTGACTGGATCGGCGCTCTCTTCGGCGACGACTGACTTTGTCTCTTCGACGACGACAAATTCGACGTGGCTTGCAGGAATGACAAAGCGGGCTTCGACGCCGGACACTTTGTACTGAATGTCCGCCTCCCCTTGAAGCTCGAAAGGGACGAACCGTTCGATGATCGAAGAGCCAAAGCCCCGGCGTTTCGGCGGCGTTACTGCAGGACCACCGCGCTCGCGCCAATCAATGGTCAACCCGCCCACACTGTCTTTGCCCAGAGCGATGATCAGGCGGCCGCTCTCGTTGCTCAGGCACCCGTATTTCACCGAGTTGGTCACCAATTCATGGATGACCAGTGCCAGATTGGTAAAGGCACGCGGCGATATCTGAACGTCATCCCCCAGCAATTCTATGCGGCCAGACGATTCACCGCCTGTGTAGGCCGCCAATTCCAGATGGATCAAATCCTTGAGCGAGGAATAATCCCACTCGTCCTCGGTCAGTTGGTCGTGCGCCCGGGCCAGCGACTGGATACGGCCATCCAAACGCTGTGCAAAAGCCTCTGCTGTGTCGCGCTCCTGCGAGCTTTGCTTCACCAGTCCGCGCATCAGGTTCAGGATGTTGCGAACGCGGTGGTTCAACTCTGAAATCAGCAGCTCTTGGCGTTCTTGGGCGCGCTTGCGCTCATCGGCAGTGGCATCAGTAATCTTGAGGAAAATCTCAAGCAAAAGCACACGCAAGAGCTCTGCCGAGTGCTTGGCGTGTTCATTCCACGGGACGCAATGCCCCGCGACGATCTCTCGCCACGCATCAAAGCTTTTGCGCGGTGTCAGACGCAGGCCGTTGGGTCCGGGCGTCACCGGCTTTTGCGGATTGCCCGCCCATGTGACAGAGGTTGCAATCTCGCGGCGGAAAAGAACCAAATAGTCCCGCGGTCTGCGTGAAATGGGGATCGCCATCAGACCCGCAAAGCGATCCACACAGTCGACCGCAGGTTTGTACTGTTTGCCAATGCTATCGCTCGTGAAAACGCCCGATGCTGCAGTGGTGTTCAGGAAACGGGCCAGACCGGCGAATTCTTCTTTGGTCGGGGTCGAGCCAATCTGGTGAAAATCACCATCGGAAAATAGGACCATTCCGTCATGGGGGATTACTTCACGCAGGTCACTGGAAACCTTGATCAGGCTCTCCGCCAGGTCTTCGCCCTGCGCCATCAATGCCATGAGACGGGTCTGTAGGCTCGACATTTCGGACTGCGCGCGGGACCGCTCCTGCTCTTCCAAATGGGTCAGTTCATAGGAAAAGAGGTGGGCGAACAGTTCCACCGCTGTGCGACGCTCAAATTCCAGATAGCGCGGAGAGTGATGGTGGCAGGCGAACAAGCCCCACAGCTCTCCGTTGCGCATGATCGACACGGACATCGACGCCTGAACGCCCATGTTCCGCAGGTACTCCAGATGAATCGGGGACACCGCACGCGTCACCGACAGCGACAGGTCCAGCGGGCTGCCTTCGGGCGAGACCTGAGGGTAGAGCGCGCTGCCCTCGTCATCGACATCCGCAATCAATCGCAGCAGGCTGCGCTTATAAAGTTGGCGCGCCTGCACTGGGATGTCAGACGCCGGAAAGCGCAGCCCCAGATAGCTTGGCAAGTCACCGCGACGGTTCTCCGCCACAACAGAACCAGAGGCATCGCCCTGAAACTGGTAGACCATCACACTGTCAAAGCCGGTCAACAACCGCACGGCGCGCGCCGCCTCGGTCACCACCTGATTGATATCGCCAGCCGCGCGGATGCGCTGTATCAGGGGATAGACATCCGACAGAGTATCGGAATCCACATGTTGGGTTTGCTTGGGCTCGCATTCGATGATCGTGTGCCGTCCGCTTTTGTGGATCGACACATCGTAGTGGGTCATCGGGTCCAGCAGCTTGATACCGAATAGGCGCGCGATCGTTTCTCGACCTTCCAGAACTTTGGCACGGATGCGCGACATGGCTTTGCGCGGCATCACCGCATCCAACGGCGTGCCAATCAGGTTCTCTGGTGTCTCGTGTAGGACAGGCTCAATATTCTCGGACACATGCTGAATGATCCAGTCAGAGGATACAGCAATCAGAACACCATAAGACTGCGTGCGGCCCAAAATATGAATGGGCTCACGGTCGCAGGTCGTCAGGTCGACTTGGCCATCATACGGCTCACCTGAAGCTAAGGCATCGTTCACGAGTATTTCCCTGTCATGTCACGGGTTCGGGCTTCGGCATCATGGAATAAATGAAAACCCGCAATTACGCTAGCGCAGATGTCGTCAGCCTCGGGTCCAGCGCCAGCCATGCCTTGCAAACGTGCACACAAATCTTGCCAAGCGTGCTTGTAATCTTGGGGTGTAAAATAAAGCGGGATACGCTCGATCCCGTGCTTGATCAGGTTGCGGCGCAGCACTTCGGTGCCCATGCGTGAGCCGATCACCAGATAGGCCACAGCCAACGGGTGCAGGTCCCGCTTGTGACGCAACACGGGGACAGACAATTCATAATATCGGCAGTCTTGCTCTAAACGGTCCAACGTTTCGGACAGAAGGATGAGCGTGTTCTCGTCGTGCGGTACGCGCGCAGCTGTCGACAGAGCGGTCAAACCGGCCATTTGGGCCGCCAAAAACGATCCCAGATGGTCAAGAGGCGCATCTTGGAAGGGGGTAAATAGATGATCCAATTCCTCGTGGACCGCGTGGGTTTCCGCCCGCAATCGCTTGAGCAAATCTTGGTCAGGAAGTTGGGAGCCGAACTCGGATGTCCGGTCATATCCAATCGGTAGCTTCAAAATAAGTCCTCTTCAGCAGCCGAGTTGTCCCCGACCATACCAACCAAAGCACTGAACACACAGGAGGTTCCAAAGAAAATAGTCGTACTCAAAGAAAAAGCTACAAAAGATGAGTCAGATCGGCATGTTTCCGCAAGCGGGTGATGTCGTCATCACACATGCCCGCGTCCGTACATCTTTGAATACTCAGATCCGCCAGCGCGGTGGCTGCCGGTCCAAACACTTCTGCATTATTCTGTGCCAGCGCTTTCAATGCAATATGCAACCGTATTTGAACTTCGACAAAGGCCGCGCCATCGCGCGTGAGCGCATGAAATGCGTCATCAATCATGTTCTGGCCAGAGATCGGGGGCATATGAACCCGCTTGCAATCCGGCTCGTCCGGCGGTTCGGGCTTCCAAAGGCTCAGCACCCGTGCTTGCCGCGAGATCACGTCAATTGCGGTACCCGGATCATTCACTGCAGGAGATAGCGCACGCAGCGCAATCTCTGACAAAACAATCAGACCGAAGCGCGGATCTTGGTCAAAGTTGCGTTCGCGCCCGATGGTGACACCTTGGCGCACCGTCGCCATCTGCTCTTCGTCTAGCCGCGTGCCCGTCACATAGAGGATTGGAATGGAAGGATGCACGAATTTGCCTGCGGGTTCAGAGATCCAAACCTCGATATCCATCTCCTCGGACAGCTTATCCAGCCCTGCCACATCCACATGCTGCACATACCCGACCTGCGCCGGATAGACCGCCCGTGCATCCGGAGGGATTGCTCCAAGACGCGGGGTAGCGCCAAGAAAGGGCGCTGCGACACGGGCCTTGATCGCTTGGGTCGCAGCTTGCTCCACCCGGTCGAGCGTGTCGTTCATGCGGCCGAAGTTGATCAAGTGGGAGATCCACCGCAGCAGCGCCAGAACGACCGTGGCCACAACCAATACGGTCGAGACGAACAGCAGGAATTTCCCGTCGTCGCTGTAAAGGCCCGCCTCCAGTCCGATGATTGCCATCAAACTGAACAGAAACGCCCCAAGGAAAGTCGCCAGCACGTTCTGCGTCGTCGTGTCCTGCTGCAGCAAAGCCGTGGATCTGGGGGTGGCCGAGGTTGCCGCCGCCGCATAGGCCTGCACTGCGATAGACAGCGAGAATGTCGTCACTGCCAACATTGATGAAGCGATGATCTGAAGCACCTCTTCAACCGCACCATCACCTGGATCAAACCTTAGATTTTCGGGGACATATGGGGCCAAAGACGGGGACACCAAGGCAGCCAGCACGGCGATCGCGCCGTATCCCAGCACCCTCACCCAGATTTCCTTGAGCACCTGCCGCAATTTCCACAGGTATTGTCCCAGCACGGCGGCACTCCTTTGCTTTGCATCGAAGTGGAACGCGCCATCCGACATTGGGTTCCCCGCCCGCGATGCGCTTTTCGCAGCGAAGTCTGACATACAATTGCAATTGTATGTCAGACTCTTGTACCCTTGAACCAAATCCTGCCAGTCCGCGCAACGCTTGGGCCGCAAAGCCCATCCGAGCCGCGCAACCAGCAGTTATCAGGAGCAAAACAATAACAACCTCGGCCCGCAAAACACTGGTGGCAACCCTACGAGATGACCTTCGGGCCATGATCCTTTCTGGGAAGTATTGCCCCGGCGACAAACTTCCTAGCGAAGCGCAACTCACCCGCGATCACACCGTCAGCCGCACGGTTGTGCGAGAGGCGATTGCCGCCCTGCGCGCCGATGGCTTGGTCGAGCCACGCCAAGGGTCAGGCGTCTACGTGCTAGAGCCCGCCGCCGAGGTGCCTGCACCCTTTACCAACATCGACAGCGCGCGCTTGTCATCGATGATCGAACTGTTGGAATTGCGCACCGCAGTCGAGGTCGAGGCCGCCGGTCTGGCCGCACAACGCCGCAGCCCCTCGCAAGAAGAGCGGATCATCGACGCCCTGCGCACAGTGACAGACGCGAACACCAGTGGCGCGCCCTCTGCCGATGCGGATTTCGATCTGCACCTCGCCATCGCCGAGGCGACAAACAATCCACGCTTCTGCGAATTTTTGCAGGTGGTCGGTCCGAACAGCATTCCGCGGCGCGCTTTGGACACGGCATCGTCCGAAGGCTCCCCGCATGCTTATGGGGCCATGATCAACACAGAGCACGACAACATCGTCACCGCCATTCTGAACGGCGACGAGCAAGGCGCGCGCGACGCGATGCGGCAACACCTGAAGGGCAGCCAACAGCGCTATCGCACGCTCCTTCGCGCTGCCACTTAACGGTCAGAGGTTCAGGAGTTCCCGCACCGGCGCTGCTAATGCACTGCCGATCGAAGCTGTGTCTTTTGCGGGCAAATGCACGCCATCAATGGCCGAGGTCGTGGCAACCGTCCCCGCGTCGAAAAACGCAACGCCAAGGTCCAGCGCCAACTGCTGATACGTAGGCGCAAGACGCTGAGTTTCCGCCACATCACGCCCACCGCCCGTCACACCGTCTGGCCCGATCACGCAGGGCGGCGGAGAGACCAGAAGCACCTCGGGCGTTTGCCCGATGCCTTCATAGGGATGGGTGCGGATGATCTGCGCCAGACGCTTCATCCCCGCAGTAGCCCCCTCGGCGCGGCCGCAGATCGTGGGCTTCAAATCGTTGGTCCCAAGCATCACGATCACCAAATCCAGCGGGCTGTGGGAATGCAGTAGGATTGGCAGCACCTTGGCGCCGTTTCGACAACAGGGACCAGAATGGTCGTCAAATACGGTGGTCCGGCCACCGAGCCCTTCGGAGATCACCTCGACCCCAAGCTCCTGCTGCAACACGTTCGGCCACAGGAACTCTGCAGGATGGCGGGTGCCATCTTCGGGTTTGTGGCCCCATGTTAGGCTGTCACCAAATGCAAGAATGCGGGTCATGCGGCGTCCTTTGCGATCTGATCCATGGGCATGAGCGCCCCCTTGTGGCCGATCACTTGCTTGGCGATCCCGTGGGCATAACGCGCCGCTTCAGGTGCGGGTATGCCCTGTAAGCGGGCACTAAAATATGCACCATTGAAGCTGTCTCCCGCGCCAGTGGTATCCACGGGCTGCGCCTTGGGACCGGGTTCGATCAGATGAGTTTGGCCATCTGCCAGCACCAGCATGTCGCCACCGCCGTTCTTGACCACGATTTCGGTCGCGCCCGCGTCGGCGTAACGTTTCAGCGTCGCCTCGGGGTCTGCGTCGCCAAAGAAATCTGCCTCGTCCTCGTAGCTCGGTAGGGCAATCTCACTGACACGCGCGGCCTGCATGATCGCCTCGCACATCGTCTCGGTATCGGGCCAAAGGCGCGGGCGCAGGTTGGGGTCAAAAGCAATTCGTTGCCCCTGCAGAGCCTCCAGCAAAGCGGCGCGGCGATCAGCGGTCAGAATGCCCAATGTGATCCCCGAGAAATACACCAGATCGGCCCCGTTCACAGCCGCGGTCAAGGTCGCCGGATCGTCCGCCAGACAGCGCGCCGCTGCCTGATCGCGCCAGTAGGTAAAGCTGCGCTCACCGTCCTTTAGGGTAATCATATAGAGGCCCGCCACGCGGGTCGGATGGCGCATTACGTGGTCCGTGCCGATGCCCCCTGCCCCCATGAAATCGAGCATCTGCTGCGACACCGGATCAGTGCCAACGCAGGTCACGTAATCCACTGATCCAGCAGGCAAAGTCGCCCGCGCGTACCAAGCTGTGTTGAACGTGTCCCCTGCAAAACCCGAACGCCAGAGGTTCTCTCCGGCGCCCGACAGCTCAATCATACATTCCCCGATAGAAACCAGTCTCATGCCTCACTCCCATTTGGGAAAACCGTAAAGCTCCTGAGGGTTTTCTACCAGTGCCAACTGCAACGATTTCTCGTCCGGCAGCCAAGACAGAACCGTGTCGGTCAACGCTGCGTCGTCGGGATAATCCTCGGTCTTTTTAGCAAGGTTGTGGGGCCAGTTGGTGCCCCAGATGATGCGCTCGGGGGCATAGGCGGCAATGTCCCGCGCGACCTCGGCGATATCGGGGAAGTCGGGGCCGCCGACCAAAGTGGCCTCGTAGCAGCCCGCGAACTTGAACCAGACGTTGCCAGTGTCGATCAGGCGCTTGATTGTGTCCACATGTGCAGGCGTGACGCCGCCGAAAATCTTGCCGTGATGGTCCAGAACCCAGCGGGATTTGAGGGCCTTCAAGCGCGGCTCCAGATCGGGCAAGGCAGTGCCGTCAAACTGCAAGGCAGTCATCCAGCCCGCATCGGCAGCCTTGGCGTCGACGGCCTCTAGCTGCTCCAGCCCCACTGCCCCACCTGGCAGGTCCATGATCCGCGCGCCGACGATACCGGCGGCGGTCAGGCGCTCCATCTCGGCGTCCGAGGTGTCCTTGCTGATCACCGCCACACCCTTGGCCAGATCGCCCATCTCGGCCACGCAGGCCAGCAGACAGGCGTTGTCCGCCTGATGGGCGTTGCCTTGGGTGATCACCACGCGGTCGATCCCAAGCCATTCCATCGCTTGGCGGTACATATCGGGCGTCGGCAAGGGCGCGGGCGGCAGGCCCGGACCGCCATCCACCGCGGGATAGCCCGGCACGTACATGTGCATCTGGGTGTCGATGGTACCACGCGGCAGGATGGTTTTCGGCGGCTCGCCGTTCAGCTTGCGGTCAATCATCACGCGTCCTTCATGGCAAATTCACGCAGCGCATCGCGGTTAATCTCGATCCCCAAGCCAGGGGCGTTCGGGATCTGGACGACGCCGTTCTGGTGTTCGATGGGCGTGGTCAGGACGGCCTGACGGAAGGGGTTATGGGTCCGGTCAAACTCCATGATCGGATCGACGGGGTTGGGCCGCACAGGGCTGGGGATTTGCGCCGCCATCCACTGAAGCGCCGCCGCGATCTGGACGCCCGTGCCCCAGACGTGCGGCACCAGACGGATGCCGCTGGTCGCCGCCATATCGGCCACGCGCCGCATCTCGGTAAAGCCGCCCACCCCGCACAGGTCAGGCTGCGCAATGTCCACCAGACGTTTTGCAAAGGGCTCGGCAAAGCCCCAGCGGGTGTGCCATGTCTCGCCTCCGGCAACAGGGATCGGCTGGCGGGCGCGCACATCGGCATAGGCCCCCAGCTGTTCGGGGACGACGGGCTCTTCGAACCAGTCGATGTCATAGTTGGCGGCCTTGTTCCCCAGACGCACTGCATCCACCACATCATAGCCGTGGTTGGCGTCGATCATCAGGCGCATGTCGTCGCCCATCACATCGCGGACGGCACGAATGACGCGCAGGTCCTCGTCCACATCAAAGCCGATCTTGATCTTGGCGGCGTGGAAACCGGCGGCCTTGTGAGCGGCCATTTCACTGGCGTTACCCTCGACCCGATCCACGCCATCGCGTTTGAAGCTGCCGGTGGCATAGGCGCGAACACTCTCGCGGAAGCGGCCCCCAAGCAACATCGACACGGACTGCCCCAGCGCCTTGCCCTTGATATCCCACAGAGCGATATCGATGCCGGACAATGCCGTGACCGCCAGCCCGCGCTGCCCCTGATCGCGCAGCGCGTTATAGCAGGTGGCCCAGATTTTCTCGGTCTCCATCGGGTTCTGCCCGATCAGCCAACCCTTGTAGGCCGCGACCACCGACGCGTTGGGGCGCGCGGGCCCCAAACATTCGCCCCACCCGATGGTGCCATCGTCGCAGATGACCTCCACCAGCACATGGGCGCGGCGGTCGAACCGCATCGAGGCGCTCTCGAACGGCGTCTCGAGGCGGTGTTCCAACAGGTGGGTACGAACGTCGGTGATCTTCATTTTGGGCCTCAGACGGGGTTGGCGTCGATGATCTGCTGCAGGATCTGCTCTTCTTCGGGGGTCAGGTCCGACAAGGGCGACCGCACGGTGCCCGCGTCAAAGCCAACCAGACGGACGCCCGCCTTGATCGCCGAAACCGCATAGCCTTTGCGGCGCGAGCGCAGGTCCATGAACGGATAGAAGAAGCCTTTCAGGATCTCTTCGCAAGTGGCGCGATCCCCGGCCCGCAACGCGTTGTAGAACTTGTTCGCCAGCGCGGGGACAAAGTTGAACACGGCCGAGGAATAGGTGGTGAACCCAGCCCCCAGATAGGCCTCAGCAAACAGCTCTGCGGTGGGCATGCCCCCCAGATACATTAGACGGTCGCCCATCTTGGCCGTGATCTGGCGGACCAGACCGATATCGCCCGTGCCGTCCTTGAAGCCGATCAGGTTGGGGCAATCATCACACAGGCGCGCCAGAGTATCGGGCTGCAGCACCGCGTTGTCTCGGTTGTAAACCATCACGCCGAAATCTACCGACTGGCAGACCTTTTTGACGTGTTCGAACAGGCCCTCTTGGGGGGCATCGATCAGATAGTGGGGCAGAAGCAGAATGCCATCTGCACCGACCTTCTGCACGGACTGAGCAATCTCGACCGCCATTTCGGTGCCATAGCCGCAGCCCGACACGATGGCGGTTTTGCCCGCGCTTTCCTTGGCCGCCTGAACGATAGTCGGGATTTCCGACGGGGTCAGTGAAAAGAATTCGCCCGTGCCGCCTGCGGCAAACAGAACCGGTGCATCAAAGCCCGCCAGCCAGTCGATATGCTTCTGGTAGCTGTCCTGCTGGAATGCACCATTGCCGTCGAAATGGGTCACGGGGAACGATAGCAGTCCCGAACCAAGGGCTGCTTTGATCTCGTTGGGGGTCATTTTCTAGTCTCCTTGGATGGTCTTATGCCAAATCGTCGGGCAGGATCGATGCTGGGATGTTCTGATAGCACACGGGGCGCAAGAAGCGGCGGATGGACAGGGTGCCCACCGAGGTTGCGCCAAAGTTCGTCGACGCCGGATAGGGCCCGCCGTGAACCATGCTGTCGCAAACCTCGACCCCTGTGGGGAAGCCGTTGGCCAGAACGCGGCCTGCCTTGCGCTCCAGCACCGGCAGGAGGCGGCGCGCCAGTGTCGCATCGCTATCGTCCATGTGCAGGGTCGCGGTCAGCTGGCCGACAAAGGACTTGGCGACCTCGATCATCTGGGCCTCGTCCTTGGCGACAACCACCAGACCGAGGGGACCAAAGACTTCTTCGCTCAGGGCGTGGTTGCCGATCCAGTCGTCCGCGGACACACGGAACAAGAACGGCTTGGCTTCGCGGGTGTCGCACATTGACGTCAGCATGTCCTGAACCCCAGCCGCGCCCTGCATCTTGGCCGCACCATCGCGATAGGCCGCCGCAATTCCGTCGGTCAGCATGACCTGCGCACCGCTCTCGGACAGGGCTGCACGGGCC